>SKNP01000096.1 GCA_007120485.1 Nitriliruptoraceae bacterium | reverse complement strand
CTGCGCGTCGTCGGGCCGCATCGATGGCTCGGGTGTGGCCTTCCACGGATCCGCGGGTGTCTCCGACGGTGGCGGTGGCGGCGGTGGGGCGCCCGCACCGACCGGCGGTTCCGGCTCCTCGCGGTCGTCGACGTTCCAGGCGTTCCAGATGTGCTCGGCGGAGGCGGCCTCGACCGCTTCCGCCGTCTCCACGTCGTGTGCCTCGGCCACCGGCCCGCCTTGCGCATCGGCCGACGGTGGCGCCTCCTCGTCCGCCTCGCGTGCCTCGGGGACCGGCGCGTCCTGCGCATCGGGTGGCAGCGGGTCGTCCGATGCCACCGACCCCGCAGCCCGGGCGGTCTCCGCGGCCGTCGGCGCGTCGAGCTCGGCCCCGGTGTCGTCCGGCGCCGGGGCGCCCGGCAGTTCGCTGGGCGGTGGTACCGGCTCGACCTGGTCGAGCATCGCCAGGCTCGCCTCGAGGTGGTCGCGCAGGTGCTGGCGGTGGTGCTGCTCCACGTGCCGCAGCTCCGCGACGCTAGCGATGAGCTCCTCGCGTCGTGCTTGCCCCTCGGCGACGGCCCGGGCGGCTTCGGACGCGGCCCGGTCGAGCTGTTCGGCGGCCTCGCGCTCCGCGGCGGCACGCACGTCGGCCGCCTGCTCCCGGGCCTCTTCGACGGTGCGCTGCGCCTCCGCCTCCGCGTCCGCGATCGTCCGCTCGGCCGTGGCCTGGGCCGCGACCAGGGTGCGGGTCAGCGTCGACTCGGTCACGAGCGCGTCCTGCACCCGGGCTTCAGCGTCCGCGAGGCGGTTGCGCAGCTCCAGCAGTTCGCTCTGGGTGGCTTCGATCTGGTCGGCGACCCGGTCGAGCAGCGCGTCGACGGCGTCCGGCTCGTACCCGCGCCGCGTGGTCTTGAACTCGAAGTTGACGATGTCATCGGGGCTGAGGGTCATCAGCGGCTCTCCGCTCACTGGCGTCGTCGGACTAAGCGGTCGTGCTCGTCAGAGCCCCGCGCTGGCGAACACACCGCGCAGGATGAACAGTCCGAAGAACAGGATCAGGATGGACAGGTCGAGGGCGATGCCACCGATGCGCAGCGGCGGGATGACCCGCCGGATCGGAGCAGCGACCGGTTCGACGAGCTTTCGGACCCCGAGCACGAACGGCATCAACGGCTCCGGTGGACGCGGCACCCACGAGAAGATCACGTGGAGCAGCAGGACCCACCAGTAGAGGTAGAGGATCGTCGAGATCGGGCCGGTCACGCGTTACTCCCGGTCGGCAGCCGGTAGCCGAGGTCACCGAGCCGTCGGCGTTCGTCCTCCGGCAGTTCGAGCCCGTCGGGGACGAGCAGGAACGCTCGGGCCCCGACCTTGGTCAGGTTGCCCCGGAGCGCGTAGGTCAGGCCGGAGACGAAGTCCACGACCCGACGCGCGGTGTCCTTGTCGGTGCCATGGACGTCGAACAGCACCGGCTGACCGGTCCGGTAGCGGGCACCGACCGCCTCCACGTCCTCGAAGGCCACGACCTCGACCAGCGCGGCCCGTGCGGTCGCTGACGCGGCCGTCGGATGCATCCGCACGTCGCCGTTGCGCAGGGGTCGCACGACCTCGTCCTCGGCCGGGGCCGCAGGCCGCGAGGCAGCCGGCATCGGTGCTGGCGTCGGTGCCGGATCCGGGCGTGACCCGACGGCGCGGTACGCACGTCCACGGTCGGCGGCCGGAGGCGCCTCGTCGACCGGCTCCTCGGCGCGCGCGCGCTCGACGAGCTCGTCGTAGATCTCCTCGGGCTCCTCCCGGAGTCCGAGGTAGATCAAGGTGCGGTTCCACATCCCGCTCATCCGTCGTCCTTTCGCCACGGCCCGGCACCCCGTTCACCGAAGAGCGCCGTGCCGAGCCGGACCATCGTGGCCCCCTCGGCGACCGCCGCCTCCAGGTCGTTGGTCATCCCCATCGACAGGTGTACGACCTCCGGGAAGCGCTCACGTAGCTCGTCTCGCTGCCGCCGCAACGCCGCGAAGAGAGGCCGTGCCGCGTCGACCGGGTCCACGCCGTCGGGGGGCAACGGTGGCATGGTCATCAGGCCCTCGACCGCCAGGTTGGGTCGTCGACGAGCGTAGGCGACCAGGTCCTCGGTCTCGTCGAGGTGGCACCCGCCCTTGGCCGGGTCGTCCCCCACGTTGACCTGCACCAGGATGCGCTGCACCACCCCAGCGCGCTCCGCGCGATCGGACAGCGTGTCGATCAGTGGTCGCCGGTCGACCGAGTGCACGAGGATCTGGCGACCCACGACGTCGCGCACCTTGTTGCGCTGGAGCGGGCCCACCAGATGCCACCGTGCCCCGTTGACGTGCGGCCGCTTCGCCAGGAGTTCCTGGACCCGGTTCTCGCCCAGGTCGGTGACGCCGGCGTCCACGGCACGTTGCGCCACCTGGGGGGCGTGGGTCTTGGTGATCGCGATCAGCAGGACGTCGGCTCGTGACCGGCCGGCGGCCTCCGCAGCGAGCGCGATGCGCGCTCGCGTCGCCGCGATGCGGCCCGCGACGTCAGCGGCGGGATCCGACGGCGCGGTCATCGGTCGGCTCGTCGCTGTACCAGGCCGACCTGGCGACCGGCTGCGGGATCGCCGCGGTGGCTGAACCACCGCGCCTGCGGATCGCAGCGCGTGCAGGCGTCCACCCGTCCGGTCACGGTGACGCCGGCGAGGGTGAGCTGTGCCGCCGCTGCGCCTGCCAGGTCGAGCGAAGCGCTCCCCCCGTCGGTCGTTGCCGTCGCGGCCTTCGCGACCTCGTCCGGCAGCCGATCGAGCGCACGGTCCCGCTCCTCCTCCGGCAGCTCGTAGCAACAGCCTCCGATGGCGGGCCCGATCGCAGCCCGCACCTGGGCGGGGTCGACGCCCGCCCGCTCGAGGGCGGCGACCGCCGCGTCCACGACCCCCAGAACGACCCCTCGACGTCCCGCGTGCACCGCTCCGACGGCCTGGTCGGCGGCCAACAGGATGGGGACGCAGTCAGCGACCTGGACGAGCAGCGGTCGATCCGGTTCGGTGGTGACGAGCGCGTCCACGTCGCGCAACTGGGCGCCGACGGGCGTGCCCGAGCGGATCATGCCGACCTCGGCGCCATGGACCTGCTGCATGAAGTGCCAGGTCGACGGGTCGGTCCCGGTCAGCCGACCGACCTGGGCACGGTCGCTGGCCAGATCGACCGGACGGTGAGGCCGGTGATGCGACAGGTTGCCCCCGCCCCCGAACGGACGCTCAGGCGCCTGGGGATCGCGACCGGTGAACCACCCGCAGGCACCGGGGCCCAGCGGGGCTTCCGCGATCACGGTCGGCACCGGGGCGACATCCCGCTCAGCGCAGGAACGACGGGACGTCGAGTTCGTCGTCCTCGTCGTCGCCGTCGCCGTCGCCACCGAAGCTGGAGCCGACGTCGATGACCTGGCCGCCGCGCTCCGCGGGGGGCGTGAACACCTCGTCTGGCTCGTCATCGTCCTCCCGGGCGCTCGTCGCTGGTGCCGCGGTGGCCCCG
>SKNP01000489.1 GCA_007120485.1 Nitriliruptoraceae bacterium | reverse complement strand
GCGCGAGTTGGCGGCATGGTGCTGTGCGGCACCATCCGACGCCGACGCGGCGGCGCTGTGGTCGGCGGCCGCGGGGGTCCGATCGGCGCGCCACCTCGCCATCGCTGCCGACGACCCCGAGGTGGTCCGCGCCGACCGCAGCTGGCGGGAAGCGCCACCGGTGCAGGTCTCGACCACGTTGCGGGAACACGGTCGCGCCCCCAGCCCCGGACGGCCAGCTCCCCTGCCCGACGACCGGGTCGCGCGCGAGTACGCGCGCCGGCGACAGCTCGCCGAGCGCACCGCCCGGACCGAAGCAGCACGCCGCCTGCTCGCGCAGCCCCTCGACGACCGGGTGCTCGCCGACCGCGAGGTGGCCCTGCTCCTGCGACTGCTCGACCGAGCGCTGCAGACGCGGTCGGTCACGTCGGGTCGGGTCCACGCCGACAGCAGCGACGTCGGGATCCGGCTCCGCCTCCGACCGGACCCCGCCGGCTCACAGGTGCGCACCCCGTCCGGTGTGCTCACGCTGCCCGACGTCCGTTTGGAGATCGAGGAGGTATCGCGATGATCGCCGAGGAGGTCCGCGACACCGACCTGGCCGACTACCAGCGCGCCGCTCGCACCCTGCTGATCCATCCGCTGGTCACCACGACCTACCCGGACCGCACGGCCCTGCCGCTGGTCCGCCGGTTCTCCGCGCAGCTCACTGACGACCTCGGCTCGCTCGCCGGCTACCGGCTGGAGCTGTCCGCCACCTGCGCCCGACTGCTGCGCCCCGTCGATCGGTTGGATCCCACCCAACGTCTCGTGCGCCGCCGCGACCGCAAGCCCTTCGATCGACGGCGCTACGCCTACCTCGGTCTGGTGCTCGCCGCCCTCGGCCGCGCCGGCACACAGGTCGCGCTCACCGAGGTCGCCGACGCGCTCAAACGCCGCGCCGCGGAGATCGACGGGCTGGGGTTCGATCCCGACCAGTACCGCCATCGACTCGCGTTCGTCGACGTGGTCCGGCACCTGATCGAGCTGGGCGGGCTCCGTGAGGTGGAGGTCTCGACGGTCGACTGGGTCCGCGACCCGGAATCGGGCGAAGCCCTCTACGACCTCGACCGTGACGTGCTCCACCTCGTCGCCGTGCCGCCGCGCGTGCTCCAGCACGTTCCCTCGGTCCGCGCACTGCTCACGACCGACGGACGCAACGACAGCGCCGACACCAGCACCGCGGCGCGCCGAGCCGCGACGCGACGTCGGCTCGTGCGGCTGCTGCTCGAGCACCCGGTGGTCTACGCCGAGGACCTCGACGACGATGCTCGCACCTACCTCGTCCAGCAGGGCGGCGCGCTCGCGGACGACCTGCAGCGGCTCACCGGTGGGCAGCTCGAACGGCGTGCGGAGGGCAGCGCGCTGATCGACGCCACGGGTGGGTTCACGGACCGCCGGTTCCCCAGCGGCGGGACCGCCTCGCAGGTCGCGTTGCTGCTCGCCGACGCCATGACCGCCACCGCCGTGAGCGCCAACGCCGTGACCGCCGACGTCACGACCGCCGCAGCCGGGCACGCTGGCGACGGCGAGGTAGCGACCGCCACGGTGCCCCACCTCGACGATCGCAACGACGCGCTCTGCGTTCGACTGGATGCCGCGCGGCCGCACCCACCGAGCCGGCTCGCCGACGACGGAGCGGAGGAGGTGCCTGCGGCGGCGGTGAGCCGCGACTCCGCCCAGGGGCCGCTGTTCACCGACGCATGGCTCGACGAGCGGATCCGCGAGCTGTGCGCCACCCACGGCCGTCGGTTCGCCACCGACCTGCGCGACGACCCGCCGGCGTTGACCGCCGCGGCGGTGGAGGTGCTGGCCACCTTCGACCTCGTCCGTCCCGTCCCGGGCGGGGTCGTGGCCCGGCCCGCGCTGGCCCGCTACCGCGACCTCGTCGTCGAGGTGGCGCCGTCCGCGCAGGGCTCGCTGCTGGACGAGCTGCCCGACCCGTCAGCCGAAGCGGCTGCCCAGGACACGACCGACGATCGCTCCGAGGAGCGCCCATGACCACCTCCGCGACGCGCTTCCGCCCGACCCGGGCCGGGGTCATCGGCCTCTGGGACTACAGCGATGCCGTGTTCGCCTTCGCCGACGGGCGGCTCGTGCTCCGTGGCGCGAACGGCTCGGGCAAGACCAAGGCGCTGGAGGTGCTGTTCCCCTTCGTGCTCGACGGTCGGCTCGATCCCCGCCGCCTCGATCCGTTCTCCGGCGAGAACCGGACCATGAAGGCGAACCTGCTGTGGCGTGGTGGCGACAGCGGCCACGGCTACGCGTGGCTCGAGTTCGCGCTGCCGGGCGGCACCGACCACGACGCCCGCTACGTCACGCTCGGTGTCGGGCTCCAGGCCCAACGGCACCGTCCGAGCCCGGCGTCCTGGTTCTTCGTCGCCGACGGGCGCGTCGGCGACCAGATCGTGCTGGTGGATCCCGACGGCCGACCCCGCACCAAGAAGGCGCTCGCTGCCGACCTCGGCGACGGCGTGGTCATGGACCGGGCGAGCGACCACCGTCGGCGCGTCGACGAGGTGCTGTTCGGTCTGGGGCCAGAACGCTACGAGGCGATGCTCGACCTGGTGCTGACGCTGCGTCGGCCGATGCTCGCGAAGGACCTCGACCCGAAGTCGCTGTCCGAGACCCTGAGCCGCGGTCTGCGCCCCCTCGACGAGGACCTGATCGAGCAGGTGGCCCGCTCCTTCGACGACCTCGAAGCGGTCCAGCGCGACCTCGACCGGCTGATCCACGCCGACGAGGCCACCGCCACCTTCGTGACCGACTACCGCGGCTACCTCCGGACCCAGGCTCGCCACCGCGCCGACCGCGCGATCGAGGCGCTGGCAACCCACCGGTCAGCGGAGCAGCGCCGCGACGCCGCCGAACAGGCCCTCGACGAGGCGCGGGCCGAGGAAGCCATGGCCGACGCCGATGCGACGGCCACCGATGAACGCCTGGCCAACGGCCGCGCCCGCCGCGACGCTCTGAAGGCCAGCGAGGCGTTCCGGACCGCCGGTCAGCTGCAACACCTCGAGCAGGCGGTCCAGGACCTCGATGCCGAGCTGGCACGCGCCGAGGCACGCGCGGAGCAGGCCGACGCAGCCGCCACAGGAGCGGGCGCCGACCACGACCGTGCCGTCGAGCAGCACCGCCGTGCGGACGCCGAGGTGGCACGCCTCGCCCCACGCGTGCTCGCGAGCGCGACCGACGCCGGCGTCACGTGGCACGACGACGACGTGACCGACGATCCCGAGGAGCTCCGCCGCCTGGTCGGGGGACGCGCTGCCGCACGCCACGCCGATCTGGACGCGGTCCGGGAGCTGCTCGACGCCCTGCTCGAGGCCGAGCGTCGGGTCGTGGCCGCTGACGAGGCCCGTGACGCCGCGGAGGCTGCCGAGGTCGACGCACGCGAGAAACTCGACGCCGCCGATCGCGCGGCTGCCGATGCCCGCTCGGCTCTGCATGGCGACATCGACGTCTGGGCGACCAGCCACACCGAGGTGGTGGCATCCG
>SKNP01000134.1 GCA_007120485.1 Nitriliruptoraceae bacterium | reverse complement strand
GTGAGCCCTCGTGCGCCGTCGTGAGCCGTCGTGCTCCGTCGTGAGCCGTCGTGCGCCGTCGTGCGCCGTCGGGAGCCGTCGTGCTCCGTCGTGAGCCGCCGCGAGCTGTCGCGAGCCGCCGCACCGCCCGGCGCCGGTCACCGGACGGGTTGATCCACGCGGGCCGGGCCTACGGTAGGTGTGTCGTGTCCGATGGACCGCAGGGAGACCGAGATGGGCCGGTACCGGGCGATGTCGCTGACCGCGGCCGTCGCGATGACGCTGCTGACCGCGGCCGTCGCGATGACGCTGCTGACGATCGCACCGGCGGAGGCGGACGATCCGCCCGACTTCGCCGACATCGACGGCACCACCCACGAGGACGCGGTCGTCGCGATCGCGGACGAGGGCATCGCCGCCGGGTTCCCGGACGGCACCTTCCGTCCCCGCGACGGCGTCTCCCGCGGGCAGATGGCCGCGTTCGTGGCACGAGCGCTCGAGCTGCCGCCGGGGGACGCGTCCGGCGTCGATGACGTCGCCGGCACCACCCACGAGGAGGCCATCGGATCGGTCGTCGGGGCGGGGATCGCCAGCGGGTTCCCCGACGGCACCTTCCGACCGCGTGACACGGTCACCCGCGGGCAGATGGCCACGATGCTCTCGGCCGGGTTCGACCTGGACGCCGACGAGACCCTGCGCTTCCACGACGTGGCCGGCACCACCCATGAGGCGGGGATCGGCGCGGTCGCATCGGCCGGGATCACCGCCGGGGTGTCCGATGGCATCTACGCCCCGCGTGCCACCGTGACCCGCGGGCAGATGGCCACGTTCCTGGCTCGTGGCCTCGAGCTGATCGATCGGGTCACGCCACCGCCCGAGGTACTAGAGCGTGATCCCGACCTGGACGTCGCGGTCACGCTGACCGAGGTGGCCAGCATGGACTCGCCGACCGCCGGGGCCGCTGGGCCGGACGGCACCGTGTACCTCGCCGAACGGGCCGGCACCGTCCACCCGCTGAGCGACGACGGTGTCGGCGGTGCGGTCATCGACCTCTCGGGAGAGACCACCACGGAGAACGAGCGCGGCCTGCTCGGGCTGGCGTTCGCCGCCGATGGCCGCGAGCTGTACCTCTCCTACACCGATGCGGCCGGCGACACCGCCGTCGACGGCGTCGCGGTGGAGGACGGCGCGGTCCAGGCCGATCAGCGGCGCACTATCTACACCCTGGAGCAGCCGGCCGCCAACCACAACGGTGGTGACCTCGCGGTCGGCCCGGACGGCATGCTCTACCTCGGCTTGGGCGACGGCGGCGGCAGCGGGGATCCGCAAGGGGCGGGCCAGGACCTCTCGACCCCGCTGGGGTCGCTGGTGCGCATCGACCCGCAGGACGGCGACCCCTACGCGATCCCCGACGACAACCCGTTCGTCGACACCGACGGTGCGGCGTCCGAGATCTACGCCTACGGGCTGCGCAACCCGTGGCGGTTCTCCTTCGACGGGGAAACCGGCGACCTGTGGATCGCCGACGTGGGCGAGAGCACCCACGAGGAGATCAACCGGGTCACCCTCGAGCAGGCGCGCGGTGCCAACTTCGGGTGGAACCTGATGGAGGGCACCTCCTCGTTCGCCGGCAGCGAGCCCGACGATCACGTCCCACCGGTCTACGAGTACGACACGCGGGGTCCCGAAGGCTGTGCGATCACGGGCGGCTACGTCTACACCGGCGAGGCGATCCCGCAGCTGCGCGGCGCCTACCTCTACGCCGATTACTGCGTGGGTCAGGTCCGTGGGCTCGTCATCGACCATGACGGCGAGGTGATCGACCACGCCGAGCTCGGGATCGACGGCGGGCAGGTCGTGTCCTTCGTCGAGGACGGAGCGGGCGAGCTCTACGTCCTCGACCTCGGCGGGACCGTCCATCGGATCGACCCCGCCTGAGGTGCGGAGCTTCGCACGGCTTGACGGCGCGGGTCCTGGGCACGGCCCTGAGCGGCCTGGGTACGGCCTTGGGCGGCCGGGGTACGGCCTTGGGCGGCCGGGGTACGGCCTTGGGCGGCCGGGGTACGGCCTTGGGCGGCCTGGGCACGCCTTGGGCGGCCGGGGTACGGCCGTGCGGTGCGGGGCCTGGACACCGTCCGAACCGCGGCATCACCGCCGGCGTCACCCGTCTCGCCTGCGGTACGCCGGTAGGCGGTACATCCGACCCCTCACCTCGCAGGTCTCACGTGGCTGACGGTCACCGCAACACCTTCCAGTTCATGGGCCGTGACATGGCCGTGGACCTCGGTACCGCGAACACCCTGGTCTACGTCCGTGGGCGCGGTGTCGTGCTCAACGAGCCGTCGGTGGTCGCCACCAACACCAAGACCGGTGCGGTCCTGGCGGTGGGTGCGGAGGCCAAGGGCATGATCGGACGGACGCCCGGCCACATCGTCGCGACCCGGCCACTCAAGGATGGGGTGATCGCGGACTTCGACGTCACCGCGAAGATGCTGCGCTACTTCATCCAGGCGGTGCACAAGCGTCGGTTGCTGACCAAACCACGCGTGGTGGTGTGCGTGCCGTCGGGGATCACCGGGGTGGAGAAGCGCGCCGTGGAGGAGGCCGCGGTCCAGGCCGGTGCCCGTTCGGCCTACATGATCGAGGAGCCCGTCGCCGCCGCGATCGGGTCGGGACTGCCGGTCCACGAACCGGCCGGCAACCTGATCGTCGACGTGGGCGGCGGCACGACCGAGGTCGCGCTGATCTCCCTCGGCGGGATCGTGACCTCCGAGGCGGTCCGCACCGGTGGTGACGAGATCGACGACGCCATCGTCTCCTACATCAAGAAGGAGTACTCGCTGATGCTCGGCGAGCGCACCGCGGAGGAGGTCAAGATGGCGGTCGGGTCCGCGTTCGCGCTGCCCGACGAGCCGCACGCGGAGATCCGGGGGCGTGACCTGGTCGCCGGGCTCCCCAAGACGGTCGTGGTCAGCAC
Source organism: Nitriliruptoraceae bacterium (assembly GCA_007120485.1). Taxonomy (GTDB): domain Bacteria; phylum Actinomycetota; class Nitriliruptoria; order Nitriliruptorales; family Nitriliruptoraceae; genus SKTG01. The sequence goes on along the minus strand of SKNP01000134.1, from coordinate 572 downwards.
CGAGGAGATCCGCCAAGCGATCCAGGAGCCCGTCAACGCGATCGTCGAGGCCGTCAAGGTCACGTTGGACAAGGCGCCCCCGGAACTCGCGGCGGACATCATGGACAAGGGGTTGGTGCTCACCGGTGGTGGCGCGTTGCTCCGCGGGCTCGGGGAGCGGATCAAGCACGAGACAGGGATGCCCATCCATCTCGCGGACGATCCGCTGTCCACCGTGGCGACCGGTTCGGGGGAGTGTCTCGAGGAGTTCGAGGCGCTGAAGAAGGTCCTGCTCACCGCGTCGTAGCCGTCGCGGTGTGCGTCGTCCCGCAGCGGCAGCGCCCGATGTTGCCCCCTGCGGCGCGGATGTGTGGAGCGTTGCGGGGGCTGGGTGCCGCTTTCGCTCCACAGGTCGCCCCCGCGTCCCCTGCGGCGCGGATGTGTGGAGCGTTGCGGGGCTGGGTGCCGCTTTCGCTCCACAGGTCGCCCCCGCGTCCCCCGGGTGCCCCCCAGCGCGCCCCGCGTCCCCTGCGGCGCGGATGTGTGGAGCGTTGCGGGGCTGGGTGCCGCTTTCGCTCCACAGGTCGCCCCCG
>SKNP01000251.1 GCA_007120485.1 Nitriliruptoraceae bacterium | reverse complement strand
TCAACACCCCCGAGAACTGCGAGGGTGTCTGCGACTACGACATCGCGCTGTTCGCCTGGGTCGGCTCGCCGAACCCGGTCGGCAACGCCAACATCTACGGCTGCGACGACGACGAGCCGCGTGCGCAGAACTGGACCGCGTACTGCGACGACGAGTTGACCGAGGTGATGGACCAGGCCAACCAGACGGTTGACCCGGACGAGAACGCGGAGCTCTGGAACGAGGCCGCGTCGATCATCGCCGAGGGTGTCCCGATCGTCCCACTGTTCCAGCAGCCACAGCTGCTGGCGTGGGAGGACAGCATCACCGGGCCGCAGCTCAACGCGACCAACCAGACGCAGTTCTGGAACTCGCAGGAGTGGGCGCGCACCGAGTGAGCGCTTGGACCCCGTTGGGGGGCGGTAGCTAGTACCGTCCCCCGCCGGTCCCCACTGGGAGCTTCGGTGGGGACCGGCGGCCTGCCCCACAACTGCGCCCGGAGGATCGGTCCGTGCTGAACTACGCGCTGCGGCGGTTCCTGATCTCGATCCCGATCATCGTCGTCGCCACCTTCCTGATCTTCTGGGCCATCTCGCTGACCGGCGATCCGCTCCAGGATCTGCGGCAGCAGCCGAACATGACGACCGAACAGATCGAGCGGGTCCGCGAGAACCGTGGGCTCGACGATCCGTTCTACGTCCAGTACGCGGTCTGGGTCCAGCAGATCCCCACCGGCGGGTTCGGCGAGTACATGCTCTCGCCGCGCCCGATCGCCCCGGATCTCCAGCGGGTGGTCATCCACACCCTCCAGCTGGTCATCGCCGCGGAGGTGCTGGCCTTCATCGTCGCGGTCGCCCTCGGCACCCTCTCCGCGACCCGGCAGTACAGCGTCTTCGACTACAGCACCACCACGCTCAGTTTCATCGGGTACTCGATGCCCTCGTTCTGGTTCGCGCTGATCCTGCAGGTGATCGTGGTCCAGATCTTCGAGCTGACGGGTGTGCGATTACTCCCGTTGGCCAACCTGTCGTCCCCCAACCCCGGGACCGGACTGGCGTTCCTGTGGGATCGGGCGCTCCATCTGGTGCTGCCCGTCCTGTCGCTCGCGATCTTCTCGGTCGCCAGCTACAGCCGGTACATGCGCGCCTCCATGCTGGAGGTCGTCGGCTCCGACTACATCCGGACCGCACGAGCCAAGGGCCTCAAGGAGGGGACGATCACGCGTCGCCACGCGATGCGCAACGCCCTGATCCCCACCGTGACGGTCGCCGCGCTGTCGTTCGGCACCCTGCTCTCCGGCGCGATCGTCGTGGAAACGGTGTTCGGGCTCGACGGTATGGGGCGGTACTTCATCCAGATGCTCGGTCGCCGTGACCCGTACCCCATCATGGGCTGGTTGGTCATCACCTCCGTCGTGGTGCTGATGTTCAACCTGATCGCCGACCTCGTCTACGGCTACCTCGACCCGAGGATCCGGTATGACTGACCCGACCCCCCGCCACGACCCCTCCACCCCGGATCCGGAGGAGCCGCCGCCGGGCGGCGTCCTGGCCGAGGCCGATGAGCAGGTCGCGTCCTACTCCGACGGGTCGGAGGTCGCCGCGAGGTCGCAGTGGCAGCTGTTCCGGCGGAAGTTCTTCCGGCACAAGCTCGCCATGGGCAGCCTCGTCTACCTGGCGATCGTCGTCATCGCCGCGGTCAACGCGGAGACGGTCGCCCCGTACGCCTACGACGAGATCAACGTCGTCATGCGCGGCACCGCTCCGACCTTCGAGGAGATGCACTTCTTCGGCACCGACCAGCTCGGTCGGGACTACTTCAGCCGGGTCCTCTTCGGAGCCCGGACCTCGCTGTCGGTCGCGTGGATCGTGGCCGCCGTGGTCGGGGTGATCGGTACCACCATCGGCGCGATCGCCGGCTTCTACCGGGGCTGGGTCGACGCGGTCCTGATGCGCATGACCGACCTGGTCATCATCTTCCCGGCCCTGGCCGTCCTGCTGGTCTTCGCCGCGCTGTTCGGGCAGGGGCGTCCGACGCGCATCGGCATCATCCTCGGGCTCCTGCTCTGGCCGACCCTGGCTCGGATCGTGAGGGGGGTGTTCCTCTCGCTCCGCGAGAAGGAGTACGTCCAGGCCGCTCGCGCTTGCGGGGCCGGGGACCTGCGCATCATGTTCCGGCACATGATCCCCAACACCATCGGTCCGATCGTCGTCAACATGACGCTGGTCATGGCCGCCGCCATCATCATCGAGGCCACGCTGGCCTTCCTCGGCTTCGGGGTGAACCCGCCGACGCCCGCCCTGGGACGGCTGATGGACGAAGGTCGCAGTTCGATGCAGACCCAGTGGTGGCTGATCGTGATGCCAGGCATGGCGCTGGTGTCGATCGCGCTCGCCGTCAACTTCATCGGTGACGGGTTGCGCGATGCCCTCGACCCGACCCAGCAGGAGAAGTGATGCGTCCGGCCCAGCCCACCCTCCCGACGTCGCGAGGCAGCCTCCGATGAGCGATCCCCTGCTGTCCATCCGCGGTCTCGTCACGCAGTTCGACACCGCTGACGGCACCGTCCGTGCCGTCGATGGCGTGTCCTACGACGTCTACCCCGGCGAAACGGTCGGCGTCGTCGGCGAGTCGGGCTCCGGCAAGTCGGTGACGGTCATGAGCGTCCTCGGCCTGATCCCCCAACCGCCCGGGCGGGTCGCCGCCGGCGAGGTCCTGCTCGAAGGCCGGGACCTGCTCAAGCTCTCCGACGAAGATTTCCGCGATGTCCGCGGCAAGGACGTCGCGATGATCTTCCAGGATCCGATGACCTCGCTCAACCCGGTCCTGACCGTCGGGTCCCAGATCGCCGAGGCCATCGAGGTCCATCGCAGTCACCTCAGCGAGGACGCCATCCGCGAGCGGGTCATCGAACTGCTCGAACTGGTCGGTGTCCCCAACGCCTCCGACCGCTTCGATCAGTACCCGCACGAGTACTCGGGCGGCATGCGCCAGCGGGCCATGATCGCGATGGCGATCGCGAACGAACCGAAGATCCTGATCGCCGACGAGCCGACCACGGCGCTGGACGTGACGATCCAGGCGCAGGTCCTCAACGTGCTCAAGACCGCGCAGGACGAGACCAACGCGGGGACGATCCTCATCACCCACGACCTCGGGGTCATCGCCGAGATGGCGGACCGGGTGGTCGTGATGTACGGCGGCCGTGTCGTGGAGACCGGCACCGTCGACGAGATCTTCCACTCCCCCAAGCACCCCTACACGCTCGGGCTGCTCTCCAGTCTGCCCCGCCCGGACGCCGACCTCGAACGGCTCGAACCGATCCCCGGCCAGCCACCCAGCCTCATCAACCTGCCCAGCGGCTGCGCGTTCCACCCGCGCTGCCGGTTGGGCAACGATCGTGAGCGCTGTCGGTTCGAGACCCCCGAGCGCATCGACCTCGACGCCGGGCGCAGCACCGCCTGCCACTTCTACGAGGAGATGGACGCGGAGATCGAACGCGTCCAGCGCGCGACCGGCGCGGAGATCTCCACGGAGGACGAGGACGTATGAGCGCGGATCCGACGATGGGCGACGTCCTGGACGAGAACCTCCACGAGCGATCACCGCTCGGCACGGAGATCCTCCGGGTCGACGATCTCACCAAACACTTCCCGCTCCGCGGCGGGTTGCTGAACCGCACCTTCGGGCAGGTCCAAGCCGTCGACGGGGTCAGCTTCGACGTCAAGGCCGGTGAGACCGTCGGCCTGGTCGGCGAGTCCGGCTGCGGGAAGTCCACGACCGGCCGGTGCATCGTCCGGCTGCTCGACCCGACCGAAGGCCAGGTCAACTTCAAGGGCCGCGATCTCGCCAAGCTCTCCAAGCGCGAGTTGCGCGCGGTCCGACGGGAGATCCAGATCGTCTTCCAGGACCCGTACGCGAGCCTGAACCCTCGGATCACCGTCAACGAGATCATCGCGGAGCCGCTCCGGATCTACGGGCGCTACCGCGGCCAGGACGGAGCCAAGCAGGTCCAGGAGCTGATGAAGCGTGTCGGGCTCAACCCCGAGCACCGCAACCGGTTCCCGCACGAGTTCAGCGGCGGGCAGCGCCAACGCATCGGGATCGCGCGCGCGCTCGCGCTCGACCCGCAGTTGCTGGTCCTCGATGAACCGGTCAGCGCCCTCGACGTGTCGATCCAGGCACAGGTCATCAACCTGCTCGAGGATCTCCAGGACGAGTTCGGCCTCGCCTACCTGTTCATCGCTCACGACCTGTCGGTGATCCGCCACCTCTCCGACCGGGTCGCGGTGATGTACCTGGGCAAGATCATCGAGTTCGGGACGACCGAGCAGATCTTCAACAACCCGACGCACCCCTACACGCAGTCGTTGTTGTCGGCGGCGCCGATCTCCGATCCCCGGGACCGTGGCCGACGCGACCGCATCGTGCTGGAGGGCGACGTACCGAGCCCGTCGAACCCGCCCTCCGGCTGCCGCTTCCGCACCCGGTGTTGGAAGGCGGAGGACGTCTGTGCGACCGATGAACCGCCACTCGAGGATGCCCACGGCTATGGCCACCCCAGCGCCTGCCACTTCGCCGAGCCTCGGCAGGTGATCGGCTGAGCGTTCGCTCCGCCAGCCACGGCCAGGCGTACACCCGCCGGGGTGACGCCACCGGACCTCCTCAGCGCGCGACGCCGCCCCAGCGAGCGACCGTCCGTCAGCCGTTCGAGCGCCGGTGCGCGACGATGAGGGCGAAGTCCTCCGACGAGAGGCTCGCCCCGCCGACGAGCGCGCCATCGATGTCCGGTTCCGCCATCAGGGTGCGGATGTTGCCTGGCTTGACGCTGCCGCCGTACTGCACGCGGATCTGGTCCGCCGTGGGCTCACCGAGGAGCGAGCCGAGCTCGGTACGCACCGCGGCGCACATCTCCTGCGCATCATCCGGCGTCGCGGTCCGACCGGTCCCGATCGCCCACACCGGTTCGTAGGCGACGACCAGATCCTGCGGATCCGTGACGGAGACCCCGGCCAGGCTGCCCCGCAGCTGTTCGGTCACTACCTCGACCGCTCGCCCGCTCTCGCGTTCCTCGAGCGACTCGCCGACGCAGAGGATGGGACGCAGACCCCCCTTGCGGATGGCCTTCACCTTGGCGTTGACGACCTCGTCGGTCTCGCCGAACAGCTCGCGCCGTTCGGAGTGGCCAGCCAGGACGTAGGACACATCGAGCCGTTCCAGCATCGGGACGGAGATCTCGCCGGTGAACGCGCCCTCGTCCTGGTCATGACAGGTCTGCGCGCCGAGCTTCATCGGCAACCGGTCGGACTGCAGCAGCGTCTGCACCGAGCGCAGCGCGATGAACGGTGGGCACAGGACCACCTCTTGCCCGGCGTAGTCCTCCCCTTCGAGGTGGTACGCCAGCTTCTGCACCAACTGGATCGCTTCCAGGTGGTCGCGGTGCATCTTCCAGTTACCCGCGATGATCGGCAGTCGTTCGCTCACGGGGTTCCCCTAACACGTCGGTGCGTACGGTCGGTCAGGATCGCGCCGGTGGCCGTGCGATCCCCTCGTTCGGAGGTTCGGTCGCCGCCGCGAAGCGGCGGCTCGATCAGCGCCGGAGTGCGGCGACACCCGGCAGATCCTTGCCTTCGAGCAGTTCCAGCGATGCGCCGCCGCCGGTCGAGACGTGGTCCACGCGGTCGTCCAGCCCGAAGGCCCGGACCGCCGCGGCCGAGTCGCCACCGCCGACGACCGTGAAGCCAGGCGAGGCGGCGACCGCATCGGCGACCGTGCGTGTACCGCCAGCGAAGGCCGACCACTCGAAGACCCCCATCGGACCGTTCCAGAGCACGCTACCGGCCTGGGCGATCTCCGCCGCGTACATCGCGCTGGTCTCGGGCCCGATGTCGAGCCCCATCTGATCGTCGGGCACGGCGCCGACCTCGACGGTGGTCGCCGGTGCGTCCTCGGCGAACTCCGGCGCCACGACCATGTCGGTCGGCAGCAGCACCTGCACGCCTCGCTCCCGGGCGGCGGAGACCAGGGCACGCACCGTGTCGACCTGGTCGACCTCGTAGCGCGAGCTGCCGACCTGGGCACCCTCACCGACCAGGAACGTGAACGCCATCGCCCCGCCCACCGCCAGCACGTCGACCCGCTCGAGCAGGTTCTCCAGCACCGGCAACTTGTCCGACACCTTGGCGCCACCGAGCACGGCGACGTACGGCCGGGCCGGCTCGGTCAACAGGTGACCGAGCACGTCGAGTTCGCGTTCCAGGAGCAGCCCGGCGTAGCTCGGCAGCCGGGCAGCGATACCGGTGATGGACGCGTGCGCGCGGTGTGCGGCCCCGAACGCATCGTCCACGTAGGCGTCGGCCATCTCCGCCAGGGTGTCCGCGAACGTGTCGTCCGCGGAGGTCTCCCCCGGATGCCAACGGAGGTTCTCCAGGAGCAGCACCTGGCCCGGCTGGAGCTCGGCCGCCTTCGCTCGCGCGTCGACGCCGACGACGTCATCAGCAACGATCACCTCGGCCCCGAGCAACTCCGACAGGCGTCGCCCGACCGGCACCATCGATGATGCCGGATCCGGCTCACCCTTGGGTCGTCCGAGGTGGGAGGCGACCACCACGGCCGCCCCACCGTCGAGCAACCTCCGCAGGGTCGGCACCGACGACTGCACGCGCAGGTCGTCGGTGATCCGCCCATCCCGGATGGGGACGTTGAGGTCGGCGCGCACGAAGACGCGCTGACCCGACGGATCGAGCTCCGACAGGGTCCGGACTCCGTCGAGCAACGTCGTCACAGCTTGGCCCCCACGAAGGCCGTGAAGTCGGCGAGCCGCGTCGCGTAGCCCCACTCGTTGTCGTACCAGCCGAGCACCTTCACCAGGCTGCCGCTGGCCATCGTGGCCAGGGAGTCGAAGATGCACGAGTGCGGGTTGCCGACGATGTCGACCGAGACGATCGGGTCCTCGGTGTACTCCAGAACGCCCTTCAGCGGCCCGTCCGCCGCACGCTTCATCGCCTCGTTGATCTCGTCGCGGGTGACCTCGCGCGAAAGGACCAGCGACAGGTCGGTGACCGACCCGCTGGGGACCGGCACGCGCATCGCCATGCCGTCGAGGCGCCCTTCCAGTTCGGGCAGCGCGAGCGCCGCCGCCGCGGCGGCACCGGTCGAGGTCGGCACGATCGACAGCGCCGCGGCACGTGCTCGGCGTGGGTCCTTGTGCGGCGCATCGTGGAGTGCCTGGTCACCGGTGTAGGCGTGGATCGTCGTCATCAGGCCCTGCTCGATGCCGAACGTCTCGTGGAGGACCTTCGCCATCGGCACGACCGAGTTGGTCGTGCAGGACGCCATCGAGATCACGTGGTGGTTCGCGGGGTCGTACTCGTCGTCGTTCGCGCCCATCACGATCGTCTTGTCCTCACCCTTCGCGGGTGCGGAGATGATGACCTTCTTGGCCCCGGCGGTGAGGTGCTTGGCGGCCGCATCGCGCTGCGTGAACAGGCCGGTCGACTCCACGACGACATCGACCCCGAGGTCCGACCACGGCAGCGCCGCCGGGTCGCGCTCGGAGAACACCTTGATGGTGCGGCCGTCGACGAGGAGGCCATCCTCGGAGGCGGAGACGGAGCCGGGGAAGCGGCCGTGGACCGAGTCGTACTTCAGCAACAGCGCGAGGGTCTCGGTGTCGGTGAGGTCGTTGACCGCCACGACCTCGAGGGCGATGTCGTTGGCGAGCGCGGAACGGAGCAGGTTGCGGCCGATACGGCCGAACCCGTTGATAGCGACACGAACGGTCATGGAGGGGTGCCTCCTGCGGTGGGTCGGTGGGGATCGAGGTTCGGGACCGGTCACGTTCGTGCTCGGACCGGGCAGGACTCAGCGCGCGACACCGTCAGCACGTTCGGACCGTGCTGCAGCGACAGGACGGGGGCACCGGATCAGGTGCACGGTGCGGAACGAGTGCGGGAGCGGGGGCGGGGGCGTCGGGAAGGCGGTCGCCCGGCCAGAGACCAGGCCGTGCGGCGCGCGCTCGGCTCGACCCTACCACCGGCTCGGGGCGGCGGTCACGGGTCGGTCGGCCCTCCTTCGGACAGGCCCTCCGACCCCGCCGCGATCGCCTCCAGCCGACGGAGCCGGCGGTGGACCGCAGACTTGCCGATCGGCGGGTCGAGCAGCTCACCCAGCTCGGTCAGCGAGGCATCCGGGTTGGCCAGCCGGGCGAGCGCGATGCTGCGTAGCTCGTCGTCGAGGCCATCCCACCCGACCGTCTGCACCGCCCGTTCGACCGCGGCGACCTGCGTCGCGCTCGCTTCGATCGAACGGCGGAGGTTGGCACGGTCCGCGTTGGCGAGCCGGGTCGCGTCGCTGCGCAACTGACGCCGCAAGCGCTGGTCGTCCCACTCCAGGAACGCCTGCGGCGCTCCGAGGGTCGCCAGCAGTTCGCCGATCCGCTCCCCCGACTTGATGACCACTCGAGGTCGCTCCTCATCGGTGGGGCGAACCACGACCCCCAAGAGCTGCGTGAGTGCCACAGCCAGCGCGGCGGCCGATGCCACCGTGGTTGCGACGATCTCGGCATGGGGTTGCCGCTCGGGCGATGAGAGCGACCCTGCACCGAGCATCGCGCCACGCGCGAACGCCGCTGCGACATCCGCCGTGAACCCGGTGGGAGCAGCGTCGACCGGTCGTCCCTCGTGGTCGACGATCCCGAGGTCCTCCGCGACCTGCACCGCACCGACGTCGATCCGCACGCGGTAGCTCCGGGACGCTCGCAAGCCGTCCGGCAACCGGACGGAGAGCTCCGGACGGAGCCCGAACCGATGCTGGACGAGCGTGTAGACCCGACGCGCGACCGCACCGGAGGTCGATTCGACCGAGATCTCCACACGTCTCGCTGCGCCGCCAACGATCGTCAGGCGCCCGGCGAACCGGAGCAACGCCGTCAACTCCGCGCGCGCCGTCGATGCATCAGCGATGGGCTGACGGGCCAGCTCCTGGCGGACGCGTTCGGTGAAGCGCTCGGTCACGGGAGGGTGAGCACCCCCCTCAACAGCTCCGCCAGGATCTTCGGTGCGTGGCCGTCGCGACCGTCCAACAGGTTGGCACGAAGGGTCCGACCGACCCAGGGCGCGAGCTCCTCGTCGGTGCCGGTCAGCGGTGCTCCGCTCCCCCGCGGCGCCGGACCGTCGTGGAGGATGAGCGCGTCGATCCGGATGCCGGGGACGTGCTGGTGCAGGGCATCGAGGTGGTCGATCAGGCTCATGCCCTCGGTCTCACCGGGCTGTTGCCGGAGGTTGGCGACGAGCACGACGGGCACGGTCGCCGCCACGACCGCGCGGGCGACGTCGGGGACCAGCAGGTTCGGCAGCAGCGAGGTGTACAGCGAGCCCGGACCGAGCGTGATGAGGTCGGCCTGCTCGATCGCGCTCACGACCTCCGGGTGGCCCTCGGGGTCGGCGGGCTCCAGCCACACCCGTTCGAGCCGGGGGGTCGCCGCGACGGCGGCCTGGCCGCTCACCGCTCCGGCTCCGGTGGCCGCGAACAGCCCCACCTGCTCCGTGGTGCATGGCAGCACGCGGCCGGGCACCTGCAGCAACCCGGCGAGGTCGTCGAGCGCGCGGGTGACGTCACCGCCGCTGCGTTCCTGCAGCGCCACGAGCATGAGGTTGCCGAGGCTGTGGCCGGCCAACTCCCCTCGCGGGAAGCGGTAGCCGACCAGCTCGGCGAGCAGCGTGGACGGTGCCAGGGACGTCAGGGCCATCCGCAGGTCGCCCAGCGGCAGGATGTCCAGGTCGCGTCGCAGCCGCCCGGAGGAACCGCCGTCGTCGGCGACCGTGACGACCGCGGTCACCTGCTCGACGACGGACGGGAGCGCGGCCAGGGCTCGTGCCAGACCATGGCCTCCGCCGATCGCCACCGCACGCGAACCCGTCGGGGGGCGCTGCGCCATGGCGCCGTCGGTCCCGTTCACTCCGCGCCCAGATCACGGTGGTCGACGTTGACGGGGAGGTCGAAGTGCGTCGACAGGTACTGACCCACGCGGTCGCTGATGGCGACCGACCGGTGCTTGCCGCCGGTGCAGCCGATGGCGATCGTCAGGTAGCGCTTGCCCTCGGTGACGTAGCCCGGCACGACCACGTCGAGCAGACGTTCGAGGGCGTCGACGAACGGGCCGGTCGCCGGCTGTCCGAAGACGTAGTCGCGTACCGGTCCATCCTTGCCGTTGTACGGCCGCAGGCCCTCGACCCAGTGGGGGTTCGGGAGGAAGCGCACGTCGAACAGCAGGTCCGCATCGCGGGGCGTGCCGTGCTTGAACCCGAACGAGACCACCTCGATACGCAGCGAGGCTGAGCCCGGGTCGTCGAGGAGTCCGAGTACCCGATCGCGGAGCTCGTGGACGTTCATGTCCGAGGTGTCCACGATCAGGTCGGCCAGCCCGCGCAGCTCCGTCAGTTGCTGCCGCTCGGTCTGGATGCTCGCCATGACCCCGGCGTCGTCCGCCGCCGGATGGAGTCGTCGGGTCTCCTCGTACCGGCGGGCCAGCACCTCGTCGGTCGCGTCGAGGAACAACACCTTGACGTCCGCCTCGCTACGGCGCAGGTCACGGATCGTGTCGACCAGGGCGGCGAAGAACTCGCGGCCCCGAACGTCGGCCACGATGGCCAGTTTGGTGACCGAGGAACCCGGCCCGAAGGCCAGCTCCGCGACCCGATCGATCAGGGTCGGGGGCAGGTTGTCGATCACGAACCACCCGAGGTCCTCGAGGACGTTGGACGCGGTCGACCGACCAGCACCCGAGAGCCCGGTGATCACCAGCACCCGAGGGCGCTGATCCTCCACCTCGCTGACCGCACCGGTCATCGTCCACGGCTTGCTGCCGGACGGTGTGGTCTCCGTCCGGGACGGCTCCTGGCCTCCGTCGCTCACCTCGTCCCTTCCTCGTGCGCCTCGTCCTCCGCCGGGCCAGCCCCGTTCGGTCCCTCCTGCCGGGGGGACGGGGTCGGCCCGTGGAGGTGTTCGTGCAGGGTCTGCGCGAGCCTACGCGAGACCCCGCTCACGCCGGCGAGGTCCTCGACGCTGGCTCGTCGCAGGGCGGCGACGGACCCGAACCGTTGCAGCAGCGCTTGCCGCCGGCCCGGGCCGATGCCCGGGATGTCATCGAGTTCCGACGTCGTCACGCTGGCGCGACGGCGGGACCGCTGGTAGCTGACCGCGAAGCGGTGCGCCTCGTCACGCACCCGCTGCACCAGGAACAACGACTCGCTCCCACGCGGCAGGGCGACCGGTGTCGAGCGGTGGGGGCGCCAGAGCTCCTCGAAGCGCTTGGCCAACCCCACGAAGGCGGCACCTTCGGTCGGCAGATCAGCGACCCCCTCCAGGGCGGCGTTGAGCTGGCCGACCCCACCATCGATGATCACGAGGTTGGGCGGGTAGGCGAACCGGCGGGCCTCCCCCTCCTCATCGACCACGGGCTGTGCACGCTCCTCCACCAGACGCGCGAAGCGTCGTCGGAGCACCTCCCGCATCGCCGCGAAGTCGTCGTTCACGTCGACCGAGAGCTTGAACCGTCGGTAGTCGCGCTTCTTCGGGAGACCGTCCTCGAACACCACCATCGACCCGACCACCTCGGTCCCGCCGAGGTGGGAGATGTCGTAGCACTCGATCCGGAGGGGTGCCTCGTCGAGGTCGAGGGCCTCCTGCAGCTCCTTCAGCGCCCGGGTCCGGCTGTCGAAGTCGCTCGCACGCTTCAACCGGGTGCGGTGGAAGGACTCGCGCGCGTTGTCCTGGACGGTGTCGAGGAACCGTCGCTTGTTGCCCCGCTGCGGGACGACGAACCGCACCTTCTGGATGGGTCGGCCACGCTCCCCCGCCCGGCTGCTCCGCCGCTGCTCGGCCAGCAGCGTGGAGAGCGCTCCGTCGTCGTCGGGGCGCTCGGGGACCAGGATCTGCGGCGGGACATCGTCGCCCCGCTCGGCGTACAGCTGCAGCACGAACGAGGTCAGCAGCTCCGCGGTCGACAGTGGCTCCACCTTGTCGACCGACCACCCTTTGCGTCCCACCAGCCGCCCGTTGCGCACGAAGAACACCTGCACGGCCGCTTCGAGGTCGTCCTCGTGGACCGCGATCGCGTCCAGGTCCTCCGCCTTCTCGGTGACGACCTGCTGCTTCTCGAGCGCGCGTTCAGCCGCGTGCAGCTGGTCGCGGAGCCGCGCCGCGGTCTCGAAGTTGAGCGACGCCGAGGCGTCGGCCATCGCCGAGCGCAGCTGCTCCAGGACCGGTTCGGTGTCGCCGTCCAGGAACGCGGCGAGCCGCTCGACCAGTGCCCGGTGCTCCTCTGTGCCGATCTCGCCGGTGCACGGCGCCGCGCACCGGTCGATGTGGTGGAGCAGGCAGGGCTTGCCGGAGCGCTCGGCCCGCTCGTAGACGCCCTTGGAGCAGGTACGGACCGGGAACACCCGCAGGAGCAGGTCGAGCGTCTCACGGATCGCGTACGCGTGCGCGTACGGCCCGAACCGACGGTCGTCCTTGGCGACCCCGCCACGCGCGACGCGCGCTCGTGGTACCTGATCCGAGGTGGTGAGCACCAGGTAGGGGTAGGACTTGTCATCGCGGTAGCGGACGTTGTAGCGGGGCCGGTGGCGCTGGATCAGCGTGTACTCCAGGTGGAGCGCCTCCACCTCGGAGTCGACCACGATCCAGTCGACGGACGCCGCGGCCTCGAGCATGGCCCGCGTCCGGGCCGCGATCCCCGACC
>SKNP01000081.1 GCA_007120485.1 Nitriliruptoraceae bacterium | reverse complement strand
AGTCGTTGCTCAGGGACGCGTACTGCTGGGAGGCGGTCGACGCGGTACCTGGCCGACCGCGGATGACGGCCTTCCGGCGGCAGCTGCGCTACCACCAGTCCCGGTGGCGGGAGGCACAGGGGCATCCGATCGGATCGCAGCCCATCCGCCCTCCTGGCGACGGGAAACCGTCGCGCCCCTTGGGGAGCCGCCTCCCGCTCGACTACGCACGCGAGACCGGGGCCAACTTCCTGACCGCGGCTGCTCTCGACGCGGTCCGGGCGCGCCTCGCGGCCAAGGAGCCGCATCAGATGCTGTCCGTGCAGCGGTTGTGGGCCGACCTGCTGTCCTCGATGCCGATGTGCTTCAACCTCTTCGGCGACCTGTGGGCCGACGACGCACTGGCCGATCGTGCCGTCCACACCTGGTGGGCTGACGCCCCTGAGACGGTGGATGACGTCCGCTTCGAGCACTCGCCGGGACGGCTCGATCCCAGCTACCTCGGCAACCTGAGCGCCTTCGACGTCGCCATCGTGCTCGACCGCAGCGACGGTGGTCACGGGATCCTCGGCATCGAGACCAAGTACCACGAGTGGGCGAAGCCCGAGTAGCCCAAGCCGTCGCGCCTGCCCCGGTACGTGGAAGTCGCTGAGCGGTCTGGGGTGTTCGCTCCCGGGTGGCTCGACGCCGTTAACGGGACCGATCTGCTCCAGCTCTGGCTCGACCACCTGCTGGTCCTGTCGATGCTCCAGCATCCCGACGGCATGTGGACGTGGGGCCGGTTCGTCGTCGTCTACCCGTCCGGGAACGACGACTTCGCTGACGCGTGCGTCCGCTACCGCCAGCTGCTCGTCGACCCGTCCACCTTCTCCGCGGTGACCATCGAGGAGCTGCTGGCCGCAGGCGCGCTTCCGGATGCGACGGTGGCGGCCCTGCGGGCCCGGTACCTACCTCGCTGAACCGGTCCGGGTTCGGCGACATGCTGGCTCCGTGACGCCGACCGGTTCGCTGACCGCAGCCTCTCCTGGTCCTGGCGGCTGAGGCAGTCGAAGCTTCCCGGCGTCTCGTCGCTGACCACGACGGAGCCGGCCCGACGCGGGCGGCACGACCGTGCTCGCGCCGACGCGTCAGGAGAGCCGAGCCTCCGCTCGGGGGTCGAGCACCTCGACCCGGTTCTGCCCAGCGGTCTTCGCCCGGTACATGGCGAGGTCCGCATCGTGCAGCAGCTCCGGACCATCGGAAGCCCGGTCACCGAGCACGATCCCGATGCTGGCGGCCACCGTCACCGACTCGCTCAGGACGGTCAGATCACGACCCAGCACCGTGCGGACCCGTTCAGCGATGTGCTGCGCTTCCGTACGGTCGGTCACGGTCGGACACAGCACCGCGAACTCATCGCCGCCGAGCCGCGCGACGGTGTCGGACGGCCGCACGGCCTGGCGCAACCGGTCGGCGACCGACCGTAGGACCTCGTCGCCGGCACGGTGACCGAGCCGATCGTTGATGGACTTGAACCCGTCAAGGTCGAGGAACAGCAGACCGAAGCGCTCACCCGACCGGCGGCTGACCGCCTGCACCTGGTCGAGCCGCTCGAGGAACAGGGTGCGGTTGGCGAGCCCGGTGAGCTGGTCGTGGGTGGCCAGCTGCTCGAGCTGCGCGGTGGCCTGGTGCCGCTGCGCGGTCGCGGACACCACGTGCGCCAACGCTCGGAGGAACTGGTGGTCCTGTGTGGAGACCTGGCCGGCTCCGGCGACGACCAGCGTCTCGGCATCCCCGACCTTGACCCACACCTCATCGCCGCCGGGCGCGATCATGCCGGACGGAACCTCGCAGCTAACGCGGACCTCGACCTGATCGCCGAGCACCTCGGCGGCCTTGTCGCGAGCGAGCGCCGCCACCGAGCACGGATCGTCGGTGTTCACGGCCCAGGTACCCAGCTCGGCGATGGCTGACTGCTGGCGTGCCTTGTGCGCCAGTTGCTCCTGCGCCTCCCGCAGTTCGGTGACATCGGTGGCGACGCTGATCACTCCCGCGACCTGCCCAGCTGCATCGAGATACGGAGCGAGCGTCACCAGCGCCTTGTGGTGCGTCCCGTCGCGGTGGCGCTCTTCGAACTCGCTGGACCAGACCTCGCCGTCCTGCACCCGGTCGAGGACGCGAGCGAAGCGACCTCGATCGGAGCCTGGGATGATGACGTCGATGTCGCTGCCCATCACCTTCGCTGCATCCCAGCCGTACTGCCGCTCAGCGGCCGGGTTCCAGTAGTTGATGACGCCGTCGAGGTCGGCGGCGATCACCGCATCACCGACCGCCTCGAGCAGCTGGGCCTGGAACCGCAGCTGCGTCTCAGCCCGCTGCTGGTCTGTGACGTCTCGCGCGACCAACAGGTGAAGTCCCTCGGTGACCCGCGCGACGGCTTGTACTTCCACGTCGCGCAGCCCGCCGTCGCGTCTCGCGATCTGCAGCTTCTGGCGCAACTGTCCGCTGTCGACGAACTCCCCCAGCACGCCAGTCACGCGTGACCGGTCGTCGGCTGGGACGAGGTCGAGCACGGTCAACGTCGCCAACTCCTGCGTGGTGTAGCCCGAGAGCTCACTCGCTGCCGGGTTGGCTTCCCGGACCCGCCCCTCGTCATCGAACAGCAGGAAGCCATCCAAGGCGTGGTCGAAGAGCGCCTGCAGTCGGGCCTGGCTGAGACGCAGCTCGGTCACGTCCTCGTGGACCGCCACCGTGTGGGTGAGGACGCCACGGTCGCTGAGTATCGGTGTGATCGTCTGGATGGCGGTGTAGTGGCTGCCGTCCTTGCAGCGCGCGATGATCTCGTCGCGCCACACCTCGCCGTCGGCCATCGTGGCCCAGAGCCGGTCACCGCGGTTCGGGTCGGCCTCGCTGCCCAGCAGGACCGATGGCGCCAGCCCGACCGCCTCCTCGAAGCTGTAACCCGTCAGCGTGGTGAACGCTGGGTTCACCCAGATGATGCTGCCGTCCTCCGCTGTAGCGAGCACAGCGACGCTGAGGCACTCCAGACCGGCGGCCGGTATGTGGACGGAGGGTGGCGCCGCGCCGAGATCGGTGCGTTGCATGAGGGCCCTCCCAGAGGCCGAGCGGATCGACCGTGCAGGATGCACCGGCCGTACGACCAACCTCTCTGGACAGACGTGGGCCGCGCGTACCTGTCTCAACACCGACATACCTGGCATCGGCCCACGGCCGACCGACCTTGCGCTGCTGCCCCCCCTCCGGGCGATGTCCGCACGGTCGGCGGGCAGGCACACGTTCCGCCCTCCGTGAGGGATCCATCGCTCCAGCAGAGGACGCTCGACGAGGCACCAGCGACCACGTTGCTCAGCGGGACCGCCGAGCGGCCGGGAGCGGTCAGGGTCGCGCCTCGAGACCTCCGTCTTCGTTCGGCGTCGCGGCTTGGGCGCGCTCGTGGCGGCGGGCGCGCCGGAGTCGCACCAGCAGGACCGTCGCGGCGACCACAGCGACCGCGCCGAGCACCAGACCGTCCGGCACCGCAGCGTCGAGCCGGGTCAGCCAGGACTGCACCGCGAGCT
>SKNP01000299.1 GCA_007120485.1 Nitriliruptoraceae bacterium | reverse complement strand
TCCGCTGCGGCGGCGTCGCCGGCCGCGATCGCGATCGGACGCCCCGCGGCCTCCCCGTCGCGCTGCGCGGCGATCATCGCCTCGGCGCAGCGCGCCCGCGTGTCGACCCGGGGGTCGGTCGCGCGCCGATCGGCGATGCCGAGCAGGCGCTGTTCGGCTTCGATCGTGTTGCCGATGCTGGCCGCCACCTCAGCGAGGGAGGCGACCACCAGCGGACGCAGCTTCCACGGGTCGCGCCGTTCGCAGGCCCGCACCGCCGCGACCAACACGGCGTAGCCCTGGCGCAGGTCACCGCGTCGCGCCAACAGCTGCCCGTGCACCCCCAGCCACAGGCCGCGACCGCCACCGTCGCCACGCAGCGCGGTGTCCAGCTCGGCGCGGCTGGCCGCCAACCGCTCGGGGAGCGGTGTCGCTCCGGCACCCAGCGTGTCGAGCGCCGTCAGGCAGCGACGCGCCAGCACCGATCGCACGTCGTCGAACGCGGCCGCGGCGCCCTGCGCCTGCGCGAACCGGTCGGGGTCGAGCCGGTCGAACGCCACGAACCCTTCGACCAGCGAGGCGGGCCCCCGGACGCGCTCGTCCGCGGTGTCGAGCGGCCCGACCTCCGCGGTGGTGACGTCATCGCGGTCGTCGTGGCGGTCCCCGGCCGCCGGCTCCTCGGCACCCGCCTGCCCGGCACACGCCTCGTCAGCACCCGCCTGTCCGGCACGCGCCTCGTCAGCACCCGCCTGCTCGGCCTCGGCCGAGGTTCCCTCGCCGAGCGCCTCCAGCGCCGCCTCGGCCCGGGTCACGGCCCCGCGACGGGCTGCGTCCAACGCCTCGCCAACGAGCCCGTGCGGTTCGCCCGGGTCGACCAGCCGGACCACCGGCCGGTTCCCTCCACCGCTGACGACCCGACGCAGGGCACGGGCCACCAGCCGCGGGTCGTCCGCCCGCACCGCGGCCACCGCCGCCCGGGCGTACGCGTCGGGCGACCAGCCACCGACCTCCAGCCGCCACCTCGCGACCCGCAACAGCGACGCGTCGTCGGTCTCGGGCCACCCCGCCGCTTCGAACGCGGCTGCCAGCTCCTTCAGCCGCGCGCGTCGGGTCGCCCGCGGCAGCATCGAGCGCAGCACCTCGCCGTCCAGCGGTTCGGCGAGCGCGACCTCGCCACCTCCACGGGAGGTGGGCAACCGCACCAGGTCCCGGCAGGCCAGCTCCCGCATCGCGGCCGGGTCGAGCAGGCGGGCAGCGATGCCGGCCGGCAGCGGGGACCCGAACGCCAGCAGCTCGGCCGCGGCACGGCTTTCGGGGGTGAGGTCGGCGAACCGGCCTTCGACCAGTTCGGTGAGCTGTCCGAGGGGCAGCGGCGCGATCAGCTCCCACCCGTGGGAGCCCAGTTCGACCGAGCCGATCTCCTTGGCCTCGAGCACCAGGGTGCGGGTCGCCCCCGGATGACCACCGCCGGCCCGCCACACCTGAGAGGCCAGCTGCGGATCGATCGGCTCACCGAGCATGGCCGCGACCAGGGCGCCGGTGGCCAGCCGGTCCAGTGGGGGCACGGCGATGACCTCGAACCCCTCCGCGCCGCCGCGGGGCGCTTGCACGGTCGTGACCACGACCGGCCGGTCGCGCTGCGCCAGCACCGGCTGCACCTCGTCGCGGTCGTCCGCCCACCGCACATCCAGGTCGTCGACCGCGATCGGTCGCCCCGTCGGCGTCGAGGCGTCAGCAAGCGCCGTGAGCAGCCGGGTCTTGCCGATGCCCCTCGGGCCGTACAACCACACGCTGCGGCCGCGATCCAGCGCCCCGCCAGCCCGCGCGAGCAGCCCCTCGCGACCGACCAACGGGTCGAACCCACGACCGGCCGGCTCCCAGCTCGTTCGCGGCAACGGCGCGGCCCTAGACGGGGCGGAGACCGCGACGGGGCCCCCCGTCGCGGTCCCTTCCCCACCCTCGTCCGTCCGCGTGAGCACGTCGGTGCCCAGCTGCCTGCCGTCGTTGCGCTGCCCCACGATCTGCCCCAACCTGTCCGGTGTTCGCTCTGCGTGACGCCCGCCCCACGCTGTGTGCGGCCACCCTGCGTCGGGCACCTTTGGGTGACCTGAGGATCAGCTTCGGGACGGCCCGGGAAGGCCCCTGACGCACGACGCCCGTGCGGACAACGCACTACGCTCGGCACCCACCGGAGGGTCGGTCGGACCGTGAGCAGCGAGGACGTGACGCAGGTCACCGCGACGTCGGTGACCGTGCGTGCCGAACTCGCGGCCATGCGGCCGCTCGTGGACCAACGGCCCCTGGTGCAGGTGGTGGCCGGGCCCGGTTGGGGCAAGTCCACGCTGCTCGCGGCGTGGCTCGAGGGACGGGGGGCCGCCTGGCTGCGGTGCAGCCCGCAGGACCGCGACGCCGCGACGCTGGCGCGGGGGCTGCTCGAGGCGGGCGGTCACCGCGACGCGGCGGACCTCGCCGCCCCCGACCTCGACCTCGACACCGTGATGCTCGCACGGGCGGTCGCGGACCGGCTGCGCGACCAGGGCCCGGGCCGGATCGTCATCGACGACGCCCACGTGCTGACCGACAGTCCGGCCTCGGTCCTGCTGCACCACCTCGCCGATCTGCTCGCCGGGGAGGTGCAGCTGCTGATCGCCAGCCGGACCGACCCCGGCGTCATCACCGACGCCCAACGCGGCGGTGGTGCCACGCTCGAACTGGACGCCACCCACCTGGCCCTCGATCTGGCAGCCGTCGCGACCCTGGTCGAGCGCGAGCTCCAACCCGACCGGGCCCTGGCCGCCCGTATCGCCGACGCCGTCGGGGGCTGGCCGGTGGCGGTCCGGCTGCTGCTGGAGACCCTGCGCGGCATCGCGCCACCTGCCCGCTCAGCCAGCGTGGACCGGCTCGCCGGCGAGGACGGACCGGTCGGCAGCTACCTGCGCAGCCTGGTGCTCCCCGAGGAGTCCGCGACCGGTCGGGAGCTGCTGCTGCACCTGGCGCTGATCGAACCAGCCGCGGCCGACGCGCTGGCCGAACTGACCGACCGCGACCGCCCGGAGGTCGCCAGCGGCCTCACCGACCTGATCCGGCGCGGCCTGGTGCGCCCCGACCCGGTCGAGCCCACCGTGGCTCGGCTCGCCCCCGTCCTGGCCCGCACGATCCTCGCGGCCGAAGCCAGCAGCGAACGAGCGCCGTACGAGACGGTGGATCGCATCGCGCTCCAGCTCGCCGAACGTGATGCGGTCGACCGGGCGCTGACGATGGTCGCGGAGCACGGCAGCGGGGAGGTCGCCGCGACGCTGCTGCGCACCCACGGGACCGCCGCGATCCGCCGTGGTCGGCTCGCCACCGTGTCCGATGCCGCCGATCGCATCCCAGCCGACCAGCGGGACCCCACGATCGAGCTGCTGCAGGCCGAGGCGCTCGCCTTCCAGGGCGAGTGGACGCGCGCGCTGGCGTGCCTGGACGCCGCCGGCCTCCCGTCGGACGGCCCCCTGCCGACCGGCGTCGCCCTACGGCTGGGCCTGGTGCACCACATCCGCGGTGACCTCGGCGCCGCGCTCGCC
>SKNP01000451.1 GCA_007120485.1 Nitriliruptoraceae bacterium | reverse complement strand
GGGCGGCGATCCGCCAGCGCTACCGGGTGGCGTTGATCGACGAGTTCCAGGACACCGACGCGATCCAGTGGCGCATCTTCGACGCGCTCTTCGCCGCAGACGAACCGTTCGTCCTCATCGGCGACCCCAAGCAGGCGATCTACGCCTTCCGAGGCGCCGACATCCACACCTACGTCCAAGCCCGCGACAGCCGCGACGACCACCGCACGCTGGGGACCAACCGGCGCAGCGACGAGCGGTACGTCGCAGCCTGCAACGCGCTGTTCGAGCAGCCGGACTCGTTCGGGACGTCCGACATCCCCTACCACCGCGTCGCCGCCCACCACGGCGACCGGCTCGACGATCCGCACGGGGGCGCCGCGCTGCAGGTGCGCTACGTCCACCGTGACGCCGGGGCCGTCGCGACCTCCGGGCCGGGCAAGGGACTGCTGTCCAAGGGGTGGGCCGACCGGGCGCTGCCGGCCGACGTCGCCGCCGTCGCTGCCGACCTCCTGGGCGCCGGCGCGACCATCGACGCGGGTGACGGCTCCCCACCACGCGTGGTCGAGCCCCGCGACCTGGCGGTGCTCGTCCGTACCAACCGCCGGGCGACCGCGGTCCAACAGGCGTTGCGGGACGCCGGCATCCCCGCGGTGATCCAGCGGGGCGGCAGCGTGTTCATCACCGAGGAAGCCGAGGCACTCCAACGACTGCTCGCGGCCCTGCTTCGCCCCAGCGCGGAACGGCCGGCGGTGGCAGCGGCCGCCAGCCTGCTGTTCGGCCGCGACGCGCCGACGCTGGTCGCCCAGCGCGACGCACTCGACCGGCAGACCGCCGGCGCCACCCGCGCCACCGACGCGGATCCGGCGGCCGACCCGGCGACCCTGCCAACCTCCGGGGATGTCGCGCCGACGCCGGACCTCCCGTCTCCAGCCGCCGAGTGGGACGGGTGGATCGACGCCCTGACCCGCTGGAGCGAACGGTGGCACACCCACGGCGTGATGGCCGCCGTCCGGCAGGCCTTCGCCGAGGACGGCGTCCCCGAACGACTGCTCGCCACCCCCGACGGGGACCGGCGCTTGACCAACCTGCGGCACCTCCTCGAACTGCTGCACGAGGCCGAGTCGCTCGACGACCTGCGGCCAACCGCCCTGCTCGACTGGCTGCGCACCCAACGCCGTGACGCCGCTGACGCCGAACTGCCCACCACCGCCAGCGAACTCCGGCTCGAAGAGGACGCGCAGGCCGTCCGGGTCGTCACCGTCCACGGCTCCAAGGGCCTGCAGTACCCGGTCGTGCTCTGCCCCGACCTGTGGGACGGCAGGTTGCGTGTGGACCGTGGCTTCACCCGGTTCCACGACCCGGACGCGTCCGATCCCACGGCGGCGATCACCCTCGACCTCGACGTCGATCCGACCACCGACGGCAAGCGTCGCAGCATCGACCTCGCCACCGACGAGCAACGGACCGAGCAGCTGCGCCTCGCGTACGTGGCGCTGACCCGCGCCCAGCACCGATGCGTGGTGTGGTGGGGTGCCTTCAACGACGCCCCGACCTCCGCGCTGGCGAGCCTCCTGCACGGCGCCGCCCCGCCGGACGGCGCCACGGACGATGCCGGTCCCGCCGACGCCGATGGGCCTGCGGACGACGCCGGTCCCGCCGACGCCGACGGGCCACGCGCGCGGCTGCGACGAGGTCAGGAGCGGGTCGGCTCGGCACCGGATGAGGATCTGATCGCCGACCTTCAACGGTTCGCCGACACCACCGACGGGGCCATCGGCGTGGACGTGCCCGACGTGCTCCGCCGGGGTGCCACCTGGAACTCCGAGCCGACCGACGCCGGTGAACTGAGCGCACGAGCGTTCGACCGCGGCGACGTCGACCGGTCCTGGCGGCGGACGAGCTTCACCGGGCTGATCCGCGACGCGTCCGACCAGCGCCACCTGGACGTCGAGGTGGTGGACCCCACCGATGGACGCGACGTCGACGGTCAGGTCGAACCGACCGGAGCACATCGGGGGAGCGACGGCGTGCTGCCCCCGGACGGTGTCCTGCCCCCGGACGGTGTCCTGGCTGCCGACGGCGTGCTTCCTGCGGACGGTGTCCTGGCTGCCGACGGCGTGCTTCCTGCGGATGGCGTGCTGGCTGCCGACGGCGTCCCCGACGCGGCCGAGCTGGAAGAGGTCCCGCTCGCCCGGTTCCCGCGCGGGGCCGCCCCCGGCACGTTCCTCCACGACGTGCTCGAACAGGCCGACCTGACCGCGATGCACGATCCGGCCCGGATGGAGCCGTTGCTCGCACAGCTCGAACGTCGGCACGGGATCGATCCCGTCCACCGTCCCGACGTCGCGCGCGGCCTGGCCGCCGCCGCCGACACCCCGCTCGGCCCAGCGACCGGTGACGCCAAGCTCGCCGACCTCGCGCAGGGTGATCGACTCGACGAACTGCGCTTCGAGCTCCCACTGGCCGGCGGTCACGACGCCCGGGGGACGGCGGTGACCCTCGGGGCGCTCGCCGACCTGCTCGACGACGCGGACGAACCCCTGCTGCGTGCCTACGCCCCGCGGCTGCGCGACCCGGCGATCGCCCGGCAGGTCCGCGGCTACCTCAACGGCAGTATCGACCTGCTCGCCCGCCTGCCGGACGGACGGTTCCTGGTCGCCGACTACAAGTCGAACTGGCTGGGCGATCGTGACACCGACCGATCGGTGGTCACCGACTACCACCCACAGGCGCTGGCAGCGGCGATGCACGAGCACCACTACGTCCTGCAGGCGCTGCTGTACCTGGTGGCGGCGCACCGCTACCTGCGCTGGCGTGTGGACGACTTCGAGCACGACGACCACGTGGTCGGGGCCGGGTACCTGTTCCTGCGCGGCATGGTCGGTTCGGACACGCCCGCGTTCGGCGGTCAGCCGTGCGGGACGACGATCCTGCGCCCGGGCGGGGACCTCGTCGGCGAGATCAGTCGGCTGCTCGACGGAGGGCGACCATGAGCGTGGGGGACCTCGACGCGGCCGAACCCACGACCGGTTCCGGCACGGGCCAACTCGCCGCGTTCGTCGACGCCGGGGTGCTCTCGCACGCGGACGTCTGGCTGGCTGAACGACTCGGCGCGATCGTGGGGGACCAGCGACCACCGGTGCTCCTGGCCGCCGCCCTCGCGCTGCGGGCGCCCCGCTACGGCCATGTGTGCGTGGAACTCGAGCATGTCGCCGAACGGATCACCGTCGAGCCGGCTGTGGCCGGTGCGTCCGCGCCCGCCGGCGTGGGCTCGGCACCGCCCGTCGACCTGCCGTGGCCGGAGCTGACCGCCTGGCGCCACCACCTCGACGACAGCCCGATGGTCCGCGGCGGCGAGCCGGGGGAGACGCCGCTGGTGCTCGACGACGGTCGGCTCTACCTGGACCGGTACTGGCAGTACGAACGGCAGCTGGCGGCGGCGCTACGCGAGCGGGCGGTCGGCGACGCCCGCGACATCGATCCAGCGTGGCTGACCGGCCAGCTCGACCGGTTGTTCGGCGAGCCGGTCGGACCGGACCGGCAGCGCTTGGCTGCCGCGCT
>SKNP01000416.1 GCA_007120485.1 Nitriliruptoraceae bacterium | reverse complement strand
CTGCTGCTCCTGCTCCTGCTGCGCCTGCTGCTCCTCTTGGCGGCGCTCCTCCTCGCGCTGTTGCTCCTCGACCAACCGCTCGAGCTCCGCCTCCTCGTCCGCGAGATCGTCCTCCTCGGCCTCGAGTTGCTCGACCTGATCCCGGGCGTCGGCCGCCGCGAGCGCGCGGGACTCGCGCAACTCCTCGGCCTCCGCGAGGACCTCCTGCTGCTCCTGGAGTCGGTCCTCGAGTTCGGCCTCCTCCTCCGCGAGACGCGCACGTTCCGCGTCGACCGCCACCGATGCGGCATCGAGCCGCTCGAGGTCGACCTGGTCGCCGTCGGTGACCCGCTCGAGCAGCATCGTGCGGGCCACCGCTTCGTCGACCTCGCCGCTGGAGAGCAGTGACTCGAACGTCAGCTCCGGCCCCTGCTTGAACAGCCGGGCGACCCGGTCCTCGAACCGCTCGGTCAGCTCCTCTGCTTCGGCCTCCACCACCTCGAGACGTCGTTCGGCATCGCGGACCGCGGCCTGTTGCCGCTCCACGTCGAGGGTCACCTCGTTGACGACCTCCTCGATCTCGCGGAGCTTGGCGTCGGCGTCGTCGAGGGCTTCCTCGGCGTCCTCCGCCTCGGCCTCGGCGTCGGTGATCTCCTCACCGATGTCGGCCAGTCGCTGCTGTGCCTCCGACAGTCGCTCCTGCGGATCCGACTCGTCCGAGGAGGCGGCGTTCGCCAACGGGATCAGCAGCAGGGCGGCGATGAGCGCTAGGACCCCGGCGGCGGGGAGCACAGACGAGGATCGACGACACACCTTCACACGCACGTCTCCTCAGGTCCGGGGCGTGGTCCGAACGCGACGACCGACGCCCGCGGCAAGCCCCTCGTGGACCGCTCGGCGGTGGACGTCGGCTCTACGGCCGCGCGCAGGTTACCGATGCGCGGGCTGCCGCCCCGACGGCACGGACGGTGTCCGTCGGGGCAACGATGACCTGCCACGCGACGCTGGTACGGTTCCGCCCGGGCTCGCGAGTCGCGGCCTTTTCCTCTTGGGGTGAGGTCTTCACCGTGTTCGCGAACGTCTCAGCACGCCGATGGGCGTACATCTCCGGCGGGGTGGTCGGGGGGATCGTGGTGCTCCTGGTCATCGCGTTGGGCGTCCTCTGGTTCGTCCAACGCGACCGCGTGCTGCCCAACACCGAGGTGTCCGGGATCGAGGTCGGGGGCCTGACCGAGCCGGAGCTCCGGGCCGCGCTGGAGCCCGACGTGGACGACCGTGAGACCGACCCGGTCACGTTCGAGTTCCAGGACGAGTCCTACTCGCTGACCGCCCGCGAGGTGGGCTACTCGATCGACCTCGAGTCGACCGTGGAGACGACGCTGCGCCGTGGTCGGGAAGGGTTGCCCGGCGACATCGCCACCCGGATCCGGTCGTTGCGTCGTGGTGCCTCCTACGAGTTCGTTCGGGACGCGAACCCGGACGAGCTGGAGGCCTGGGTCGACGACCTCGCCGACGAGCTCGACCAGGATGAGCAGCGCGGTGACGTCCGGATCGACGAGGAGACGCTCGAGGTCACCGTCGAGCCGTCGCAGGGCCTGATCATCGTCGACCGCACGGAGACGATCGGCCTCGCCCATGATCGGCTGCTCACGGCCGGCGAGGACATCGTGGACCTCCCGGCCGAGACGACGCCCCAACCGATCGCCGACGAGGAACTCGAGACCGTCGCTGCCCAGGCCGAGGCCGCGCTGGCCGACGATCTCGTCCTGACGGCGGACGACGCCGACCTCACCCTGACCCCGGACGACATCTACCGGTTGATCGAGGTCGTCGAGACCGAGGGCGGGGCCACCGGCACCACCTTGCAGCTCGAGGTCCCCGAGGACAACGTCGAGGAGGAGCTGGCCGAGATCGGCAGCGAGCGCTTCGACGAGTCGCCCGTGGACGCGAGCTACTCGGCCAGCCGAACCCCGCCCGCCACCTTCGATGCGCAGGCCAACGCCACCTACCAGCCGGTCGAGGCCAGCGTCGAGGTGGAGCCCGGCCGCGACGGTCGCGAGTTCGTCGTGGAGCGGGCGAGCGAGCAGTTGACCGAGCTGGTCCGGGACGGGGCCCGTGAGGCGGAGATCGACCTGGCCACCGTCGAAGCCGATCTCACCGAGGAACGGGCAGAGGAGCTCCGTCCGACCCACTCCATCGGCACCTTCACCACCTACTACACCGCCGGGCAGAGCCGGAACCAGAACATCCAACGGCTCGCCGACGTCATCGACGGCACGCTCGTGCTCCCCGACGAGCAGTTCTCGATCAACGAGGTCTCGGGGCAACGCAGCTGCGACAAGGGCTACGTCCCAGCCGGCACCATCGTGCAGGGCGAACTCACCGACACCTGCGGTGGGGGAACCTCGCAGTTCGGTACCACGACCTTCAACGCCGCGTTCTTCGCCGGGGTCCAGTTGGACGACTGGAGAGCGCATTCGTGGTACATCAGCCGCTATCCGATGGGACGTGAAGCGACGCTGAACTACCCGGTGCTCGACGTGAGGTTCACCAACAACACCGATGGTGCGATCCTGGTCAAGACCTCCCACACCGCCTCGAGCGTCACGGTCACCTTGTACGGCCAGCCACGCGCCAACGCGGTCAGCGCCACACACAGCTCACCGACGAACTACCGGGACTTCGACGAGGAGGAGCGCACGACCTCCGATCTGGCCCCGGGTCAGGAGAGCGTCCTGCAGTCGGGCGGCCGCGGGTTCGACGTCAGCGTGACCCGCACGGTCGACCTCGTCGGCGGCGGCGAGGAGACGCGGACGATCGACACGCGCTACGTCCCCCAGACCCGCATCGTCGAGAAGGGCCCCGAGCCCCCGTCAGAGCCCGACGACGATGACGATGACGACGACAACGACGACGACAACGACGACGACTGACGTCATCCCGACCTGAGGGCCCGCTGAGGTGTCAGCCGCGCACGCGTCGGCGCCGCACGCCCGGCGGTCGTCCCGGCGGCGGTGCACCTTCCTCCTCGGCCGAGACCCGGCCGGAGGTCGGAGCCGGGACCGACCCGACCCGCAGCAGCGGTCGACGCCAGCGGCCATCGGGCTCCGGGACCCAGCCGTCGATCTCCGCCTGGATGGACGTGCCCGCGTCGAGTCGCGGCGCGAGCCGGCCAGCGACCAGGCGATCGAGGTAGCCGATCCGCCACGGACGGCCGTCCGCGGCATCGACCCAGACCGCGACGGCCAGTGGGTCAGCCGGGTTGCCGGGCTCACGCACCAGCGATGCCGGTCGTCCCGGCTCGACCGTGCCGGCTTCCTCCGGTACCCCGGCGAACGCGTGTCCGCGGACCGGCGTCCGGAAGGTGCCGAGCGGCCGGTTCCCTGACGTTGAGCCCGACGCATCGGGTCGTGGCGCGTCGATCGTTGCCCCGGTTCGTCCAATCATCGTGGATCCTCCAGCTACGTGGCAGCGACGTGGAGGCGGCGTGGCCGGTCTGGCGTGGCCGATCGGCATCGTCGAGTGACGCCGACGGGCGCCGCCGTGATGAGCGCCTCCGTCGAGGTGTCCCCACCATGGCAGCGGCCTGTGACATCCACCGGCGAGCGGGTGCCCGCGGTCCGGATCGCGCGTGCCGGGGCTGCCGCCGGTGCCCGCCTCAGCCCACCGCCTGCAGACGCCCGCCTGCCGCCGGTGCTCGGCTCAGCCCACCGCCTGCGGACGCCCCGCCTGCCGCCCTTGCCCGGCTCAGCCCACCGCCTGCGGACACCCCGCCTGCCGCCGGCAGTGGTCGCACCACGGCCCACCCGACAACCGCAGCTCATGGTCCGCCGCGCCCGGTTGGAGGTCAGCGATGCGTCCGAGCTGCGCCACGGCGTCCACGAGGTCAGCCACGACGTCGCGTAGGCGCTCGACGTCCAGGTCCTCCACCTCGACGCGGCCCTCGGGCACGTGGAAGCTGGCCCATCGGAACGGCAGCCGGCCGGTCTGCAACGCCCACAGCAGCGCGGAGAACCGAGCGGAGCGGCGGTCCCGGTCCGGCCGCGGCAACCCGGTGCGCAGGTCCACGACCAGCGCCCGGGCGCGATCGTCGCGCCGGTGGCTGTCGAGCACGACGTCGGTCGTGCCGCGAAGCACCACCCGACCGCGCGCGAGACGGCGGGTGTGGGTGCGCCGCAGGTCGCTGACCAGCACCTCGGCGGGGATGCGCGGCCAGACCTCACGGAAGGTCGCGACCAGGTCGACGACCTCGGCCTGCAGCCGCTCCGGCTCCCCGCAGGTGTTGAGCCACGCCGACCTCGACCCCGGATCGCCGGGCTGGCGGGACGCCTCCTGCTGCCAGACATCGGCCACGACCGGCTCGATGGCGACCTCACGGTCCCGTCCCCAGTCCTCGACGATGGCCGCGATCACCAGGTGGCTGCGGACGTTCTCCCAGGTGTGCTCGAAGGGCTCCGGCTCCAGCTGCCAACCGTCGCAGACCGCCCGCTCGAGCGTGGTCCGCGTCAGCAGCAACCGGCCGTCGCGCCGGGCTGAGGCGGCGGCGGTCACCGCATCGCGGTGCTCGGCCAGACCGCGCTGCAGCTCCCGGTGTAGCTCGGCAGCCACCCCCGGGGGTGCCACGGGCCGGTCCTCACCCCACGCCAGCAGGTCGCTGGCGAGGCGCTGCTGTGCCGGCGACTCCAACGGCAGGCTCACCTGGTGCCGCCGAAGGCCAGCTGCTCGAGGTCGGCGTCGGCCAGGTCCGCGGGGACGAACGCGCCGTCGACCTCCAGGACCGGGACGCCACCGATCCCGCGGTTGCGCTGCGCGACCATCCGGCTCCGCAGCCCCTGCATGGCCGCTCGGTCGTCCAACCGTGCGGTCACCTCGGCGGCGTCCAACCCGATGTCGCGGCCCAGGGCGACCAGCTCCCCATGGTCGCCGACGTCGCGATCCTCGGTCCAGAAGGCACGCAGGCAGGCCAGGCGCCAGGCCGCGCCCAACCCCTGCTCCTGCGCCAGATCACCGACGAGGTGGCACGCCAGGGTCGGCGGCTGGCGGCTCGGTGCTCGCAGCTCCAGGCCGAGCGCCGCGGCGCGATCGGCGTACCGCTCCCGTTCGGCCAGCAGTTCACGGCTCGGCGGGATCGAGATGGCCAGGCCCAGCGTGTCGATCCCGGAGAAGGCGATGTGGGCGCCGGCATCGGCGAGCGGTTGCGTTCGCAGCACGGCGACCGCGGACGCGGCAGAGGTCACGTCGTGGTGCAGCACCAGCACCGTTGCGCTCCCCTGCCTGCTGGATCCCGTCGTGGCTCGAGGCCGGACGCTACCCGGTCGCCGACCCCGTAGCCTCCGGGGCTGCGGCAGCCGCCTTCACGTCCGGATGCGGCCAGCGACGTCGAGGAGCAGCCATGGACCGGGAAGCGGCGAGCACGCAGGTTCGGCTGCTGGGGGACCTCCTCGGCCAGACGATCGCCGACATCGAGGGCGACGCCCGGCTGGAACTGGTCGAACGGATCCGCCACCTGGCCATCGACGCTCGCAGCGGTGACGCGGACGCCAGCCGGGAGTTGGTCGCCCTCCTGCGCGATGTGCCCGCGGAGGACGCACTGGTCGTCGTGACCGCCTTCGCCTCCTGGTTCCACCTGATCAACCTCGCCGAGGACCAAGCGCTGGTCCGACAGCTGATCTTCGACCGTCAGGCGGCGGCCGATGCCGGGGAGACGTTCACCGAGACGATCGCGGCCGCCATCCAGCAGCTCGCGGAGCGCGGCGTCGACGATGGCAGCATCGAGGACGTGCTCCACCAGGTCGCCATCCGACCGGTCCTGACCGCGCATCCGACCGAGTCGAAGCGCCGGACGGTCCTGACCAAGCTCGGCCGCGTCTCGTCGGCCCTCCGCCGCCTCGACCAGGAACGTCTCTCGCCCGAGGTCCGGGCACACCTCGAGGAGTTCCTGGCGGAGGAGGTCACCTCCCTGTGGTTGACCGACGAGACCCGCGCGCAGGCGCCGACGGTCATCGACGAGGTACGCAACGGGCTGTACTGGGTCGATGCGGTGCTCTACGACACCGTCCCACGCCTGTATCGCGAACTGGATCGGGCCGTGCACGCAACGTTCCCGGACGCCAACGTCGAGGTCGGACGGTTCCTGCGCTTCGGGTCGTGGATCGGCGGGGACCGTGACGGCAACCCCAACGTCACCGCGGCAGTCACCGAGCGCACGCTGCGGGAGCACAAGACGCTGGCGATCCGCCTGCTGCGCCGGTCGATCGACCGACTCCATGCGCATCTGTCGATCACCAGCCGCCGTGCGCCCAGCGCCGCCTTGCGCGGACGCTACGCCGCCCTGACCGATGTCCTGCCGGAGGAAGCGGCGGAGATCGAGGAGCGCTACCCCGAGCAGCCGCACCGGCAGTTCCTCGCGCTGGTCTACCGGGCCCTCACCGTCACCGAGGAGCGGGCGGCGAACCCGTGGCGAGCCGATCGCAAGGTCGACGAACGTAGCTACGCCACGAGCGAACAGCTGGTCGACGACCTCCAGGTGCTGCGAGACAGCCTGCGTGCCGTCGGCGCCGCCCGGATCGCCGACGGTCGCGTCCGCGATCTGCAGATCCAGGCGGAGGTGTTCGGCTTCCACCTCGTCACCCTCGACCTGCGACAGCACGCCAGCCGGCACGCCACTGCGCTCAGCGAGCTCTTCGCCCGCTACGGCGACGCGCCGGACTACGGCAGCCTGCCGGAGGCCGACAAGCTGACGCTTCTCGAGGGCGAGCTCCGCACCGAGCGACCGCTCGCTCCGGCCGTGCTCGATCTCTCCGAGGAGACCAACGAGACGTTGCAGCTGTTCCGCACGGTGCGACGTGCACACCAACGGCTCGGCCGCGACGCGATCGACACCTACATCATCTCCATGACCCGACAGGTCTCGGACGTGCTGGCCGTGCTGGTGATGGCGCGCGACGGCGGCTGCGACGACGCGCTCGACGTGACGCCCCTGTTCGAGACGGTCGACGACCTCGACCGGGCGCCGCAGGTCCTCGACGACCTGCTGCGCTGTGAGCCGTACCGCGACCACGTGCGTCGTCGAGACGACCACCAGCAGGTGATGATCGGCTACTCCGACTCCAACAAGGATGGGGGCTACCTCGCCGCGACCTGGCAGCTGCAACGCGCTCAGCGAGCGCTCGCGGAGGTGGCCGACGCCCACGGAGTGAAGCTGACCCTGTTCCATGGACGGGGCGGCTCCATCGGTCGCGGCGGCGGTCCCGCCAACGCCGCCATCCGGGCGCAGCCACCGGAATCGGTCCACGGCCGGTTCAAGCTGACCGAGCAGGGTGAGGTCATCGCCGCACGCTACCGCGATGACCGGCTCGCCCACCGCCATCTCGAGCAGATCATCCACGCGGTGCTCCTGACCGCCCGACCACACCGGGCCCCCAAGACCACGGCCCGCGTCGACGCGGTACTGGACGACCTGGCCGGCCGGGCCCGCGAGGGCTACCGCGACCTGATCCACGACACGCCGGAGACGATCACCTACCTCCACGAGGCCACGCCCCTGGACGCGATCGGCGAGCTCAACATCGCCTCCCGCCCAGCGCGCCGCAAGCCCGGTGCGGGCATCG
This sequence comes from Nitriliruptoraceae bacterium, assembly GCA_007120485.1. Classification (GTDB taxonomy): domain Bacteria; phylum Actinomycetota; class Nitriliruptoria; order Nitriliruptorales; family Nitriliruptoraceae; genus SKTG01. Next base: position 5,172 of record SKNP01000416.1, on the reverse strand, counting down.
ACGACCTCCGCGCCATCCCGTGGGTGTTCGCCTGGACGCAGTGCCGCATCAACCTGCCGGCCTGGTACGGGGTCGGCACCGCCATCCACAGCTGGGCCGGCGAGGACCACGACCGCTGGGAGGAGCTTCGGGAACTGGTCGCGGTCAGCCCGCTGCTGAAGGTCACCCTCGACAACGTCGAGATGGCGCTGGCGAAGGCCGATCTGCGGATCGCGTCCGAGTACGCCCGGCTGGCCCGGCCGGAGATCCGCGATGCCGTCTTCCCGCGGGTCGAGGCCGAGTTCGAACGGACGACCACGGCGCTGCGCCGGGTCCTCGGTGGGACCGAGCTGCTCGCCCACGACCCGGACCTGCGCGCCGTGCTCAAGCTGCGCGATCCCTACCTCGACCCCCTCCATGCCGTCCAGGCCGCGCTGCTGGGCCGGCTGCGTGAGGAGACGGACACCGAGCGGTCCTCGCGCCTGCGCGATGCGGTCCTGGTCGCCACCAACGGCATCGCGGCCGGGCTCCGCAACACCGGGTGAGGTGCTCCCTGCGCCCTCGCCAACTGGGCTTTCTGGTCCCCCCGTTTGAGGACCTCCTGCCCTGATAGGGCTCGCCGACCACGTCGTACCGTCGTGGAACCGATGAGCCCCATCCGGAGGACGCCACCGTGTCACGCACGATCCGTAGCTTCCTGCCGCTCGTCGGCGACCCGGTCTCCCTCGCGACCGCCTTCGACGGTGACCCGATGCGTTGGCTGCCCGGGGCGCGCCGCGACGGCCCGGATGGCTACGTCATGGCCGTCCGCGCCGGTTCCCTGACACGCAGCGTGCGAGCACAGGTCGGCAACCCGTGGCGTGCTGGTGCCACCCGGTGGCGGTCGCTGCGTTGGGACCCGGTCGCCGAGGACGGTGACCCGACCACCATCGACCGGCTCCTCCCGGGGCTGGACGGTGAGTTGGGGCTGCATCTGGAGGCCGGCGGGCGCGTGACCCTCCTGCTCGACGCGCGCTACCGCCCCCCCGGTGGGACGCTCGGCGTCGCCGCCGACTCGATGGGGCTCCACCGCGTGGCGCTCGCCACCGTCGAGCGCTGCCTGGAGGACATCGCCGCCCGCCTGGCCGCGGAGGCCCTGCTGCTCGACGACGGCTCGAGCCTGCACGATGCCCCGTCGGACCGCCCCGTCACCTCACCACCGGTCGCGCCGGTCTGACCCCTGGCGGGGTGCATCAGCCGTTGCTGAGGGTCACCTCGACGCAGGTCCCCGACCCGTCTCGACCGGGACCGACCACCAGCTCCGCGCCGAGCGCCTCGGCCCGCTCGCGCAGGTTGCGCAGCCCGAAGCCACGGGTGGCTTCCGGGTCGATGCCGCGTCCGTCATCGACGACGCGAAGCCGCAGGCTGACATGATCGGCCAGCAGCTCCAGTTCCACGTCCGAGGCCTCCGCGTGCTTGGCGACGTTCGTCAACGCCTCGCGGATCATCGGCAGCAGCTGGTCGATAGCCGTCGGCGCCACCACCGTGTCGATCGGGCCGTCGAACCGCACACGGGGTGACCGCGGCAGCACCTCACCGACCTCCTCCACCACGCTGAGCACCTGGGAACGCAAGCCCCGGGTGGCCTCACCCGACGACTGCAGCGCGAAGATCGTCGAGCGGATGTCCTTGACGATCGTGTCGACCTCGTCGACAGCGGCGCCGAGCCGATCGACGAGGTCGGGCTGACCCTCCACCCGACGCTGCAACGCCTGCAGGGTCAGGCCGGTCGCGAACAACCGCTGGATCACCGTGTCGTGCAGGTCACGACCGATCCGTTCCCGGTCCTCGATCAGCGAGAGCCGGCGCAGGTCCGACTGCGCGCGTTCGAACGACCACGCGAAGCTCACCTGTTGGCTGAACCCGGCCAGCAACTGCTCGTCACGCGGGGAGAACGGGGCCTCCCGGCCGACCCCGAGCGCCGCAACGACGCCGTCCCCGGTCCGGATCGGCGTCCAGACGGACGCCCCCCCCAGTAACGGGCCGTCGTGGCCACGGATCGACTCGCCACTCTCCAGGGCCCGCCAAGCATGGCTGTGCTGGTCCGGGGTAAAGCCCTCGGCGGGGCCGTCCCCGACGCTGGCGAGCACCCACAACCCGTCCTCGTGCGGTTCGACGACACAGCCGACATCGGCGCCGGCCAGCTCCGCGCCAAGCTCCGCGACCCGGCTGCGCACGTGTGCCGAGGGCACCCCGTCGAGCACGCTGCCAGCCACCTCGAGCACCGCAGCACGCCAGGCGTCGCGCTGCCGGGTCTCGTCGTAGAGCCGGGCGTTGGCGATCGCCGCTCCCGCGACCGCGCCGAGGCCGACCACCAGCTCCTCATCGTCGGCGGTGAACGTCGAGCCGTCGCGCTTCTCGGTGAGGTAGAGGTTGCCGAACACCTGGTCGCGGATGCGGACCGGTGCGCCGAGGAACGCTCCCATCGGCGGATGTCCGGGCGGGAAGCCGTACGACATCGGGTGAGAGGACAGATCGTCCAACCGGATCGGGGTCGGCTGGTCGATCAGCATGCCGAGGATCCCCCGGCCCTCCGGGAGTTCGCCGATGCGCTCGACCGTCGCCTCGTCCAACCCTTCATGCACGAACGCGGACAGGCCGGTGCCGTCGGCATCGATCACCCCGAGCGCACCGAACCGTGCATCGACCAGTTCGCAGGCGGCGGTGACCACCCGGCCAAGGACGGTCTCGAGCTCCAGGTCACCGGCGACCGCGAGCACCGCATCGAGCAACTGGCGTTGCCGTGCCGTCGCGTCGTTGGTACTCACGCCATGGCCTTGCACTGCTCGTCGGGTGATCCGGTGTGGCCCCGCCAAGCCCCACCGGTCGAAGGTGGCACCTGACGGGCGTTCGACAGCCTAGCCTGGCGGCAGGATCGACCTATCGGAGGCCCGAGGTGACGACGCGTGTCTTCCTCGTCGACGACCATGAGGTCGTACGGCGAGGTCTGAAGGAGCTACTCGACGGCGAGGACGACATCGATGTGGTCGGCGATGCCGGCACCGCCGGGATGGCCCTGGCCGGGATCGCGAAGACCGCACCCGATGTCGCCGTGCTCGACGTCCGCCTGCCGGACGGCAACGGGGTCGAGATCTGTCGGGAGGTGCGCGCTCGCGATCCGCGGCTGGCCTGCCTGATGCTCACCTCGTTCAGCGACGACGAGGCGCTGTTCGACGCCATCATGGCCGGCGCCGCCGGCTACCTGCTCAAGGACATCAAGGGCAACGACCTGCTGGACGCGGTCCGCCGCGTGGCCCGTGGTGAGTCGCTCCTGGACCCGTCCCTGACCGGCAAGGTCCTCGAGCGCCTCCGACAGGGCGACGAGCAGGACCCGCGCTTGGCGTCGCTGTCGGACCAGGAACGCCGCATCCTGGAGCTGATCGCTGACGGGCTGACGAACCGCCAGATCGCGGAGAAGATGCACCTGGCGGAGAAGACGGTCAAGAACTACGTCTCCAACCTGTTGTCGAAGCTCGGGATGCAGCGTCGGACGGAGGCCGCCGTCTTCTACACGCAGATCGAACGTGGCGATCACTGAGCGCCGGGCGGACGCCCGCGATGACCTCAGGCGGCCGGTGTAGGGCCTGACGACCCTGCAGCGGACACCGCGGAGCAGCGACGCTCGGAAGCGAGCACGCAACCGTCGCGTGGCCACGGGGTTCGACCCACCGACGCAAAGGCAGACGATGAGCGGCCCGACCGACCGCAATGACCTCGAGGTGCTGTCGCTCGCACAGTGCCTCTCGCTGCTGCGAAGCCGCCCGTTGGGGCGCCTCGCCTACGTGGAAGCCGGGGGTCCGGTCGTCGTCCCGGTCAACCACACGGTCGATGGCTCCACCGTCGTCCTGCGCACCGTGGTCGGTGGCAAGCTCGATGCGGCGCTGGTCGGCCAGCCGGTCGCGTTCCAACTCGACGACCACGACCCCTCCCGCGGGACCGGGTGGAGCGTCCTCGTCCAGGGACGCGCCGAGCTGCTCGAGGACGAGGAGCGCATCGCCCGTTACGAGCAGGAGCTCGACAGCTGGGCGATCGAGGAAGGCCACGAGGCCGCCTGGGTCCGGATCGTCGCCGATGAGGTATCCGGCCGGCGGCTCCGCCGCAGCACCTGAGCGACGTGGCTGATCGGCCCTACCGGCCGGCTCGATCCCGACGGTCAGGGCCGGAGGTCCGTCGCGGCTAGGGCCGTTCGGGCCACATGGTGGGGACCGTCCACCCTGCCCCTGGGACCCGGCGGGCGCCATCCTCCTGCTCGACGTCCACCCCTCGGCCGGACCGGGCGGGCGTCCGTGCCGCACGCACGGACCGGCGTCAACCGACCGCACCTCGGACGTGCCGTGTCCCTGACGGGACCGGCCACCACACGTCCGGACGACCGCAGGAGAGCAGAGATGGCCGAGGAGCAGGACGAGGGTCGAACGATGGGCGCCATCGCCACGGGGGTGACCGCCGTGGTCGCCCTGGTACTGGCCGCCGGTGCGTTGATCGTGGCCAGTGGGAGCGGTGGCACGGCCTCCGAGCCAGCTCCGGCCGCGACGGCCACCGAGGCGCCCGCTGATGATGCCGGCAGCGCACCCGCTGAGGTGGCGGTCGAGCTGTCGGAGTTCGCGATCGAGCCGGGCGACATCACCGTGGCGGCCGGTGGCAGCCTGCAGGTGGCCAACATCGGTTCCATCGACCACGACCTGGCGGTCGTCGACACCGACGTCGCCACGCCGATGCTCGCGGGTGGCGAGGACGCCACGCTCCCGCTGGACGGGCTCGAGCCAGGCACCTACGACCTGCTGTGCACCGTCGCCGGCCACGACGCCAGCGGGATGACCGGCACCCTCACCGTGGTCGACGGTGACGGTGACGGTGACGATGCGACCGTCGCCGCGGACGAGGACCACGATGGCGACCACGACGTCGCCGCGGACGAGGATTGGGACGCGCTGGACGCCGCGATGGCGGAGACCATCGGGGAGTTCCCCGCGGAGACCGAGGGCCACGGCAACCAGCCGCTCGAGCCCGAGGAGATCCGCGAGGACGGCACCAAGGTGTTCCGGCTCGTCGCCGAGACCTTCGAGTGGGAGCTGGAGCCCGGCAACTTCGTCGAGGCCTGGGGCTACAACGGCCAGGTGCCCGGCCCGATGATCCAGGTCGACGTCGGCGACG
>SKNP01000168.1 GCA_007120485.1 Nitriliruptoraceae bacterium | reverse complement strand
CGGACCGCGAAGTACGAGCGGTTGGCCGGGGCATCACCGACCTTCTTCAGCTGCGGGACCATCCGTCCGTTGCCGACCAGCCGTACCGCCAGGGCTGCCGCCAGCCCGATCCAGGTCACGCTGGGACCGAGCTGGTCGTCGTCGCCGGTGGAGCCGAGCGAGACCAGCCAGCCGAGCACGTCCTGGACGGGCGCGGTCAGCGTGTCCGCCCGGGCGCCACCCGGCAGCTTCAGCTTCTCTCCGGGCTCCCAGGGCCGTTCCGGAGCACCGGCGGCGGCCAGCCGCTCCCGCACCTCGTCGAGGTCGGCGGGGTTCGAGCGTCGTCCGCCGGTCCAGGCGATGATCTCCCCGGCCGTCCACGACAGCTGCAGCTGGGGCGGACGCGACGCCTGCTGGCCGCCGCGGTCGTCGCCCGAGCGCTGGCGTTGCCGGTCGCCGTGCTCGTCGTGGCCCTGGTCCTGTTCCTGTCCCTGCTGGTCGTCCGACCGCTCCCGCTGCCGGCTCCCGCGACGGTCGGAACCCGACCGACCCCGCGAGGACCGCGACGTCGAGGTGGTGCCCGCTCCGGATCCGCGCGGTGGACGACCGGCGTCGGCGTCGTCGCCGTCCGCAGCCGCGGTTGCTGCTGGGTCCTCGGCTCGGTCGTCACCCTGGTCGTCGGTGTGGTCGTCGCGATCGGCGTCGTCATCGTCAGCGCGTTCGCCGTCGGCGCCGTCGCCCTCCAGGGTCGCCAACCGCGCCTCGATGCGCTCGAGTTCGTCGTGGAAGTCGGCGAGCACCAGGTCGCGTTCCGGTCCGGTGACCTCGTTCCCGAGCCGGTCGATCTTGCGTCGGAGCTCGCGGGCCAGGCTGCGCAACGCGTCCGCCCAGTCGTCCGGCTGTGCCTCCAACCGGGCGAGGTCGTCCGCGGACGCGTCGTCATCGAGCTGGGCCTGAGCGAGCTCGAGGAACTCGTCGGGATCCGCCTTGATCCCCGAAGATCTGGTGCTGATGGTCGCCTCGTTGCGTGTACGCACGTGGATGTGCTGCCGCCCGGTCCTTCGCGACGCCGCACATCCATGGTGATGGCGCGGCGTGCATCCCCACCCGTGGTCGGCTCGACCACGGGGCCGTCCGCGGGTCTCGCCAAGGTCCGGATCCCATCCGGTGCCTGGACGGCCCCACGTCCGAAGAGCGGTCCCTCGCTCGGGGGTCGGCCGGCGCGGGACGAACGGTCGGTCGCTCCACGGTTCGGACAGCGGGTGTTCGGTCCGGGTTCCGACGGCGCACGATGGGCGGGCCGGTCGGGAGCGTGGTCGACAGGGTAGCGGGCCGATCGGCAGGGTGAGCGCATCCGGTACGCGCCCGGCTGGCGCGATCCGGTGACGATCCGATGGCCCGGTGGTGCGGCACGCTTGCCACCGCGCCCGTCGACGGGTACGACCGGGGCTCGGCGGCGGACAGGTCGGCCCGCCGGCCCACGTCGTTCATCGCCCGCTGTGCGCCCTACTCCGCCCCCGTCGTACTCCGCCCCCGTCGTACTCCGCCCGCGTCGTACTTCGCCCGCGTCGTACTTCGCCCGCGTCCTTCTCCGCCCCCGCCCGTCGAGCCCGAGGTCCCGCTGTGCCCGAACCCGCCCGTCCGCGTCACCTCGCCGTCCTCACCAGCGGTGGGGACGCACCCGGCATGAACGCCGCCGTCCGTGCAGCGGTCCGAACCGCCCTGGTCGAAGGGCTCGAGGTCTCGGTGATCCACGAGGGGTTCCTCGGGCTCACCGACGGCGGGCTGGCGATCCAGCCGGCCACCTCCGCCTCGGTCGGCGGCATCCTCCACCGGGGCGGCACCTGGATCGGCACCGCCCGCTCGGAGGCGTTCCGGACCCGCGACGGACGTCGTCGCGCGGCGGCCAACCTGCTCGAACGCGGGATCGACGCGCTGCTGGTCATCGGCGGCGACGGCAGTCTGACCGGAGCGAACCTGTTCCGTTCGGAGTGGCCCGAACTGCTCGACGAACTGGTCGAGGAAGGCAAGTTGGACGCCGAGGTGGCCGCGTCGCAACCGCAGCTGACGCTCGTGGGGTTGGTGGGCTCGATCGACAACGACATGTTCGGGACGGACATGACGATCGGGGCGGACACCGCCCTGCACCGCATCATGGAGGCGATCGACGCGTTGCGGTCGACCGCATCCAGTCACCAGCGGTCGTTCGTCATCGAGGTCATGGGTCGCAACTGCGGGTACCTCGCGCTGATGTCCGCGATCGCGACCGGCGCCAACTGGGTGTTCATCCCCGAGCACCCACCGCAGATCGACGACTGGGAGGCCGCGCTCAAGCGGACCGTCGCGGCGAGCCGGCGCATCGGACGGCGGCAGAACCTCGTGGTGGTCGCCGAGGGGGCGCGCGATCTCCACGGCGACCCGATCACCGCCGAGCACGTCCGGGAGGTGCTCTCCGAAGGTCTCGGTGAGGACACCCGGTCGACGATCCTCGGCCACGTGCAGCGGGGAGGGTCGCCGAGCGGGTTCGACCGCAACCTCGGGACCCAGTGTGGCTACCACGCGGTGCACCAACTGTTGTACGGCGACAACGGATCCGAACCGCAGCTGGTCGGTATCCGCGGCAACCGCATCACCACCTCGCCGTTGCTGGCAGCCGTGGAGAAGACCCACGCGGTGGCCGATCTCCTCGGCCAGCAGCGGTTCGACGAGGCGATGGCGCTGCGCGGCGGCAGCTTCGCTGACTCGTGGGAGACCATGAAGACGCTGGTGCGTGCCCAACCGCGGCAGGACACCACCAACGGTGAGCGCTCGATGCGGTTGGCGGTGCTGCACGCCGGCGGGCCCGCACCGGGGATGAACACGGCGGTGCGCGCAACCGTCCGTGCGGCGATGGACGGCGGGCATCGGGTGCTCGGGGTGCGTGGCGGGTTCCAGGGGCTGATCGACGACGACATCGACGAGCTCGAGTGGATGTCGGTCAACGGGTGGGTGTCGCAGGGCGGTGCGGAGCTCGGGACCAGCCGGGCCCTGCCCACCGGTGACGACCTGCACAAGGTCGTGGACAACCTGCGCGGGCACGGGATCGACGGGCTGCTGGTCATCGGTGGGTACGACGCCTACGACGGCGCCCACCGGTTGTGGCAGGCGCGGGAGACCCACCCCGCCCTGGACATCCCCATCGTGTGCCTGCCGGCCTCGATCAACGGTGACCTGCCCGGTACCGAGCTCGCCGTAGGGTCGGACACGGCGCTCAACAGCATCGTGTCGGCGGTCGACAAGATCAAGCAGTCGGGCGTGGCGACCAACCGGGTGTTCGTCGTCGAGGTGATGGGCAAGGACAGCGGGTACCTGGCGCTGACTGCGGGACTGGCGACCGGAGCGGAGAAGACCTACACGCCGGAGGAGGGGCTGAGCCTCGCGGGGCTCGCGTCGGACGTCGAGGAGCTCAAGGAGGGCTTCCGTCGCGGTCAGCGGCTCGGGTTGATCATCCGGGGTGAGCGCGCCGACTCCGTCTACACGACCCCGTTCCTCTGGGCGCTGTTCGAGAAGGAGAGCGGCGGGTTGTTCGACGT
>SKNP01000068.1 GCA_007120485.1 Nitriliruptoraceae bacterium | reverse complement strand
GGGATCACCGAGCCCTCCAACGCGTGGCACTGGCCGGCGAAGTAGCGGTACCACCTCGGCAGGCCGACCATCTGGCCGCGCATCTCCCGGATCACCTTGCCGATGTCGCGGGACTCGAGCGTGCCCAGCTCCTCCGCATGGCCGGCGATGAGCTCGCCGAGCCCCCACAGCAGCTCGGCTCGCTGGGACGGCGTCGTGCCGCGCCAGGTGCGGAAGGCTTCCGATGCGCTCGCGACCGCACGGTCGATGTCCGTGTCGGTCCCGCGGGCGATCTCCGCCCAGGGGGAACCCGTCCGTGGGTCATAGGTCGGCAGGTACTCGCCGGCTGCCGGGGCGACCTCGGCGCCGCCGATGACGTGATCGAAGCGTTCCACGTGCATGACCTCCTCACCCCGGATGGGCCCCGGCGGGCGGTGTCGACCGGGGTTCGGCTACGGTCGATCGTAGTGACCCGGTGCCCGCACAGCCCCTGGGGTGACGGCGCAGGGAGAGACCGATGAGCGTGGCCGCCGTCCCGAGGTCGGGCGATCTCCGCGGGTTGCTGGACGGGGTCCGCGTGCTCGACCTCTCGCGGGTCCTGGCGGGGCCGTTCGGTGCCATGTTGCTGGCGGAGATGGGCGCCGACGTCGTCAAGGTCGAGTTCCCGTCGGGTGACCCCGTCCGTGCGTTGGGTCCGCACTTGGGCGAGCGGTCGCTGTACTTCTCCGCGGTCAACACCGGCAAGCGCGGCATCGTGCTGGACCCCTCGCGCCCAGCGGAGCGGACCCGGCTGGAGCGGCTCCTCGGCGCCGCTGACGTGGTGGTCGAGAACTACCGCCGGGACGCCGCTCGTGCACTCGAACTGGACCCGGCCGCGCTGCGCGCCCGTCACCCGCATCTGGTGATCGTCACGGTCAGCGGCTACGCCCGCGACAGCTCGCGGGGTCGCGAGGCGGCCTACGACGTGTCGATCCAGGCGGAAGCGGGGGTGATGTCGGTCACGGGGACGCCGGGTGGGCCACCGCTGCGGGCCGGCGTTCCGCTCGCGGACCTCGCTGGCGGGATGTACGCCGCGCTGGCTGCGGCGTCCGGTCTGGTGGCGCGCGCGCGGCGGGGAGAGGGCGTCCACGTCGAGGTGCCGCTGCTCGACGCCACGCTGCCGTTGCTGTCCTACATGGCGACCGCGGCCGCGGAGGCGGGGCTCGACCCGCCGCCGGTGAGCTCGGGCCACCACCGCATCGTTCCCTACGGCGCATATGAGGCGCAGGACGGCTGGCTCGTTCTCGCCGTCCTAGCCGACAAGTTCTGGTTGCCGCTGTGCGATGCGCTCGACCTGACCACGTTGCGGGATCGGGACGACCTCGCACACAACGCTGAACGGCTGGCAGCGCGCGAGGAGGTCGACCATGCCGTCGCTACCGCGATAGCGGCACGGTCGGTGGACACGTCGCTCGTGGCACTGCGCGGCGCTGGCGTCCCCGTCGCCCCGGTGCTCGGCCTCACGGGCGCCATGGTGTCCGGGTACGCCGCCGAGCGCGGGATGGTTCGGCGCATAGAGGCACCGGAAGGCGCCTACACGGTGGTCCAGGGGCCGCTGCGCGCCTCGGGGACCGACCGTCCCGCGCCGTCGTTGGGTGAACATACCGATGAGGTCCTGCGTGCCTGGGGTGCGCACGACGACGTGGAGCAGGAGATCGACGGGAAGCGGGAGACCTCCGGGGGAGAGCAACCGACGCGAAGGGAGCAGGCAGATGAAGCGAGAACTCGAACTGGCCAGCGAGGAACCGGGTGTCACGATCCGGGCGGACCTCTACACCCCGGATGAGGGCGAGGGGCCTTGGCCGGTCGTCGTCATGGGCGGTGGCTGGTGCTACGTCAAGGAACTGATCATGCCGGAGTACGCCGAGCACTTCCTTGAGGTGGGGTGCGCGGCGCTGATCTTCGACTACCGGCATTTCGGTGCCAGCGACGGGGAACCGCGTCAGCACATCGATCCGTGGCGGCAGATCGCGGACTACCGCAGCGTCATCGACGCGGTCACCTACCGCGAGGACCTGCAGACCGACCTGGACCCCGACCACATCGGGGTGTGGGGCATCTCCTACAGCGGCGGTCACGTGCTGGCCGTGACGGCCCTGGACTGGCGGGTGAAGGCCTGCGTCTCCCAGATCCCCGTGATCGAGGGTTGGTACAACTCGATGCGGGCCCACGGTTCGGTCGGGTTCCGGGAGCTGACCGCGCTGGTGCGCGAGGACCGGGAGCGGCGCTATCGCACCGGCGAGCACGGCACGTTGCCGCACTCCGGCGACCCCAAGGAGGTCGTCGCCACGTGGCCGCACCCGGAGACCAAGCCGGTCTTCATGAAGATCAAGGAGACCACCGCACCGCGCCACGAGCACTACAGCACGATCGCGTCCGTCGAGGGTGTCTGGCAGTACGACATGCGTCCGTACCTGCCCATGATCCTCGATACGCCCACGATGATGATCGTTGCCGAGGGTGACGACCTCACGATGTGGGAACGCGAGATCCCCGCCTTCAACGACATCCCCACCACGAAGAAGCGGCTCTTCGTCCAGCGTGAGAGCACGCACATGACGATGTACAGCGACCTGTCGCACCTGGCGGTCGCCGCGAAGGAAGCGGCGGCGTGGTGGAGCGAGTGGCTCGTGGAGCCGGCCAAGCTGGCCGCGGGGCGGTCATGAGGGCCGCGATGCTGGAGAGTTTCGGCGAGGATCTCGCGATCACGGAGGTCCCTGACCCGACGCCAGGGCCCGGCGAGGTGGTGGTCCGCACCGAGGCGGCCGGCATGTGCCGAACCGACCTCAAGGTGATCGATGGGGTCGTCAAGACGGTCGAACTGCCCCTGATCCCCGGTCACGAACTGGCCGGAGAGGTGGTGGCGTTGGGCGACGGCGTGAGCAGCGCTACCAAGGGCGACCAGGTCGTGGTCGGCCTCGACCTCAGCTGCGGTACCTGCCACTACTGCCTGATCGGCGAACTCGACCACTGCGCCGAACTCCGCCGGCTCGGTATGGAGGTGGACGGGGCCCTGGCGGAGTACGTCCGGGTCCCGGCCGCGAACCTGATCCCCCGACCGGCGTCGATCGACGTGGCGGTCGCCTCGACGATCGGTGATGCGGTGGGCTCGCCGTACCACGCCGTCGTGCACCACGCACGGGTGAGCCCCGGCCAGGTCGTCGCGGTCTACGGGCTGGGTGGTCTGGGGCTGACGGCGGTGCAGTCGGCACGTCTGTGCGGGGCGTCGGTGATCGCGATCGCCCGCACGCCGGGACGCCGTGAGCTCGCCGTGGAGCTCGGTGCCGACCACACGATCGATCCGAACGACGGTGCGCTGGCCGGGCAGATCCACGAGCTGACCGACGGACTCGGGGTGCACGCCTTCCTCGACGTGGTCGGCATCGAGGGGTCCATCGAGCAGGCCGTTCGCTCCTGCCGCAAAGGTGGACGCGTCGTCGTCGTTGGGTACTCGGTCCCGCAGGTGGTCGCGCCGATGGTCCAGCTCGTCTACGACGAGGTCTCGATCACGGGCTCCCGCGGTTCCACGCGCAAGG
>SKNP01000386.1 GCA_007120485.1 Nitriliruptoraceae bacterium | reverse complement strand
TGACCACCGGCACCTGGACGCTCGACCCGTCGCACTCGACGGTCGGGTTCGTCGTCCGCCACCTCGGCTTCTCCAAGGTCCGCGGTGGCTTCGCCGAGTTCGAGGGCAGCGTCAACGTCGCTGAGGACGTCACCGCGTCCAGCGGTTCGGTCACGATCCAGGCCAACTCCTTCGAGTCCGGCGACGAGGGCCGCGACGGCCACGTCCGTGGCGAGGACTTCCTGGACGCCGACACCCACCCGACGCTGACCTTCACCGTCAACGACGTGCGTCCGGTCAGCGGCGACCAGTACGTGGTCGCCGGTGACCTGACGATCCGCGGCGTCACCCAGCGGGTCGAGCTCGACACCGAGTTCCTCGGCGTCGACACCGACCCGTTCGGCAACGTCAAGGCCGGGTTCGAGGCCACGACCGAGATCGACCGCGAAGCGTTCGGCCTCACCTGGAACGCGGCGCTGGAGTCCGGCGGCCTGTTGGTCGGCAAGACGGTCCAGATCGTGCTCGAGGTCCAGCTCAACAAGGCGTAGGTTCACCTTCCCGCGACGAGGGGCACGCACCGAGTGGATCGGGGCGGGCCCCTCGTCGCGTCCGCGGATCACCGGATCGCCGCCGGGGGTCGCTGGCTCGCTCCGCGGACCACCGTCGCCGGTCGGGGAGGGACCGCTCGGACGTTCAGCTCGGCTCCGTGAGCGCCTCGGCGACCTCGTGAAGGTCGCGGCCCTGCACGTCCGGTGGGGGGAACCCGGGCGGGTAGCGGGCATCGTCGCGGTCGAGCCAGGCCCCGACCATGCCGACCGCTTGCGCCCCCTGAAGATCCCAGGGATGCGCGGCGATCATCGCGGCCCGACCGGCGGCGACCCCGTGTCGATCCAACGCCCAGAGGTAGGCCGCTGGCGCCGGCTTCCAGCGTCCGGCCTCGCCGACGTCGTGGACGGCCGTGACCAGTTCACGCACGCCGGCGCGCTCCAGCGCGCCGCTCGCGATGCTCGCCGCACCGTTGGTCAGCGCGACGACGGTTACCCCGCCGTCGCGGAGCCGCTGTAGGCCTGACCCGACGTCCGGGTGGAGCTGCACCTCCTCGAACCCCGCGAGCACGTGCTCGACCGGGTCGGCGCCGTCCAGATCGAGCGGCTCCGCGCTCCCGGCCTCCGCGGTCAACAGGGCGTCGAGGTGGTGGGTCGCCAACGCTCGGAAGGTCACGAAGCGTCCCGCTGCGGCGGCCGAGATCCCGTCGCGCAGCACCCGGGCGAACCACAGCTCCAGCCGACCGTCCAGGCCGACCTGCGTCATCCGGGCCGCGATCGGGTCGAGCGGGAACAGCGTCTCGTTGACGTCCAGGACGGCCAGGTCGGTCATCGCGGGCTGCCTCCTCGTTGGGGCGGTGAGCTGGACCAGCCCACGCGCGCAGCACACGCGCCGGAGCGTGCAACGTCAAGCGGTAGCCTCAACGTCATGAGGATGGAACTGGGCAAGCGCGCCGATTACGCGATCCGGGCCGCGGTCGATCTGGCCCGGCACGCTCCTGACGGTGAGCGCCGCAAAGCGCGGGCGATCGCCGAGGACATGGCGATCCCCGTCAGCTACGTCCCTCAGATCCTGGCCGAGCTGGTGCGCGCCGGGATCGCCATCTCCGTGGCGGGGCCCGGTGGCGGCTACGCGCTCGCCCGCGAGCCGGACGCGATCAACCTCCTCGAGGTGATCGAGGCGATCGACGGTGAGCTCGTCTCCACCTCGTGCGTGCTGCGAAGTGGACCGTGCCGCTGGGATGACATGTGTGCGGTCCACCTGCCGTGGGCACGTGCCCAGCACGCGATGCTGGAGACCCTGGCGCAGACCGACCTCGCCGAGCTGGTCGCCAACGACCTGGCCCTCGAAGCCGGAACCTTCGAGGTGCCGGAGGGCTGGCAGCGTCCGGCTCGTGCGATCGCCGAGGACCGCTGACCGACCGATCCTCGAACGATCCGGCGATGCGGTGCCGGTTCGCTGCCGGGGTGCGCCCGGCTCACTTGTGTTCCCGTCTGTCGTCTACTTTACTCCTGACTATTAGTGGTTCGATAAACGATTAGTCACCATCCCGATGGTCTGTTAGACATCCGGGTTGGGAGCGGGAGTCCTCGATGGTTGAGGTAAGCGCACGATCCCTGAGGGCCGAGAGGGATCCGCAGCGCGGCATCAGGCGGTTGGCGGTCGGCACGACGCTGGCGACGCTGGTGTTGATCGCCATGGGCGGTGCCGTGCGGGCGACCGACTCCGGCCTGGCCTGTCCGGACTGGCCCGCCTGCTACGGGCAGTGGATACCCCCCGCGGATCTCAACATCTGGCTCGAGCACAGCCACCGCCTCTGGGCCGGTGTCGTCGGCCTGGCCATCGCGGCGCTGGTCGTCATGGGGTGGCGGCACCGTCGCCGGTCGCCGTGGTTGTGGCGGCTCAGCGCGTTCGCGTTCGTCCTGGTGCTGATCCAGGCCGGCTTGGGCGCGGCGGTCGTCCTGCTCCACCTGCGCGCCGGGTTGGTGACCTCCCATCTCGGGATGTCGTGGATCATCGTCGCCTGCTTGGTGCTCGTGGTGCTCGTCGCCCGAGACGTGCAGACGCCCGCCGCAACGACCAGCCACCAACGCTGGGTCGGCCGGAGCGCCGCGATCGTCGCCGGGCTGGTCCTGTTCCAGGGGCTGCTCGGGGGACAGGCCACCGGACGCGGCGCGGCCTACGTCTACAACGCCGTGCCGTTCTGGGTGTCCGACCAGGTCTGGACCGGGCACGCCCGCGAGGTGCTGCACCTGACGCACCGGTTCGCCGGCTACCTCGTCGCCGCCGCGGTCATCGCCTTCGCCGTGCAGGCCCAGCGACGGGCCCGGCGTGCCGGCGTGACCGCGGGCTGGACCGTCCGGCTCCCGCAACTGGCCGCGGTGCTGGTCGTGATCCAGGTCGGCCTCGGCATCAGCAACGTGCTGACCCGCGCGACCGTCTGGAGCGGCATCTCGCACCTGACGGTGGCGAGCTGGTTGTGGACCGTGTTGATCCTGGCCGCCGGGCTGGGGCTGGTCTCCACCTGGCTGCCAGGCGGAACGGACCAGCCCGGCGGAGCGGACCAGCCCGACGGCGCGGCAGCGACCCGATCTCACGACGTGCCGGCGCGGCCGGTCGAACACCAGCAGGAGGTGACACGGTGAGCGACGACACGGAACCGACCCCGTGGCAACAGCGGCTCCTCGACAACGTGTGGGTGTTGCTCGCCATCAGCGTGGTCGTGCCCGGACTGCTCTACCTCGGGTGGGGGCTGTGGGAACTGGCCGAACTGCCCACCTGGGGTGGTGGCTGACCGATGACCCGACACGTGGCACCGACCGGACCGCAAGGAGTAGGCCATGGCTGACGACGGGTCGACCACCAGCACCGAGCACGACCACCACGAGGGTGACACGACGATGAGCACCCTGCTGCCGCCGCGCCGTCGGTGGTGGGGGCCGCTCGGACCGGACGAGCGGCGGTGGCTGACGATCGCGTTCGTGTGGTGTCTCGTGCTGTTCAGCGGGATGTACATCTGGCTGGGGATCGGTGAGCAGCAGACCCCG
>SKNP01000003.1 GCA_007120485.1 Nitriliruptoraceae bacterium | reverse complement strand
CCACGATGCTCGAGGTCTGGCGGCGCCGCGGGGACCACCAGCCGTACTCGTTCGGGCACGGGCTGCGGTTCAAGACGGTGAAGTGGCCGCCGTTCTGGTACGGGATCTACTGGATGCTGGACGCGCTCGGCCGCTACCCCCAGGTCTGGGGGTCGCAACGTGCAGCCGACCGACGGGCGGTCGCCGAACTGGTCGCGTGCCTGATCTCCTACAACGTCTCGCCGGACGGCACGGTGACCCCGCGATACGCCTACCGCGGCTTCAGCGGGTTCTCGTTCGGTCAGAAGCAGGCTCCCTCGCCGATCGCCACCGCCCTGCTCGCGGTCGTCGTCCGCCGTTTCGCCGACCTGACCGACGACGTGCACGCCGTCGAGGTGGAGCGGCTCGGCAGCTCGAAGGGAGGCACCGGAGCACCCCGACCGCCGCGGAAGGATCCTCGGGGCACCGACGTGCCGGTCTGACCCTTCCAACGATCCTGACCCTTCCCGCGTGGAGGCCTCATCATGGGCACCACCACCCCAGCTCGTCCGACGGCCACGCCTCCCGACCGGGTGGTTGGCGTGACACCCTGCTCGCCCTTCCGGGTCTGGTGGCGTGTCTACCGCCATCACCTGCGGCTGCTGCGCAGCACCGCCATCGCCTGGACCGTGGTCCTGGCGGGTGTCGGAGCCGGGGTCGTGGCCACCTTCGAGGATCGCCTGCCGACGGAGGCGACCCGGATCGCCGCGAACGCACTGGAAGGTTCGCCCGCGTTCGAGGCGGTCTTCGGCCGCTTCGTCCAGCCCGGCTCCCTGGAGGGCTTCGTGCTCTCGCGGTGGACCGGGATGTTCGCCATCTTCGTCGCCGTCTGGGGCCTGCTCGCCGCGACGAAGCTCCTCCGCGGCGCGGAGGAAGCGGGGCACGCCGAGCCGCTGCGTGCAGGAGCGCTCTCCGCCCGCGGCCTCCTGGGTTCGGCGATCGCAGCCACCTTGAGCTGGTTCGCGCTCTTCGCGGCGGCCGTCGGCGCGACCCACAGCGCCGCCGGCATGGACACGGCGACCTCGTGGACACTGGGAGCCACGATGGGGTTGCTGGCGGCCACCTTCGCCGCGGTGGGCATGCTGTCCAGCCAGGTGGTCACCACCCGCCGGCAGGCGTCCCAGCTCGCCGGCGCGGTCCTGGCCGCGTCGCTGGCCGTGCGGGTGCTAGCTGCCGCCACGGCTACGCCCGACGGGATGTGGTGGACCACCCCGTTCGGCTGGATCGGGTTCCTGCACGAGTCCGACGAAGCCCGCGGAGCGGTGTTCGCCGCCTTCTCCGTCATCCTGATCGTCGTCCTCGCGGTCACGTTCGCCCTCGCCCACCGGGACCTCCATGCCGGGATCGTCGACGGGACCAAGCAGGCCGTCACACCGGGGCGTCCGGTCCGTGGTCAGCTCGGGCTGACCGCACGTGCGACCGCTGCACCGATGGTCACCTGGGCGGCCGCCCTGGCCACCGGTGCGTTCGTGTTCGCGCTGCTCGCCGACGACTTCGTCGCCGTCGTAGCCGACATGGCGGAGTCGACCGCGGTCTACGAGCAGATGGGCTACACGGCCATGGACACGTCGGAAGGCTTCATCGCGCTGATCCTCGGGTGGTTCTTCTTCGTCGGCGTCGCCCTGTTCGCCGCCGCACAGGTGGCGGCGATCCGCGAGGAGGAAGCCAGCTGGCGCATCGAGCATCTGCTGGCCCGCCCGGTCGGGCGGGTGCGCTGGTTGGTGATCCGCACCGTCGCTGCAGCCGTCGGTATCGCCCTGCTGGCCATGGCCGTCGCGGCCGCGGTGTGGGCCGGCACCGCCCTCGGTGGCTCACCCCTGGCTGTGGGCGACGCCGTGTTGGCGGGCGTGAACCTGATGCCCGCCGCGCTGCTGTTCCTCGGGCTGGGGGTCCTGCTGTTCGGTCTGCTCCCCCGGCTGACCGCACCGCTGGCCTTCGGGGCCGTGATCGCCGCCTACCTGCTGGACTTCGTCGGACCGCTGCTCGAGTTGCCCGATGCCCTGCTCGACGCGAGCCCGTTCCGCCACCTCGCCCCGGTGCCGGTGATCGACGTGGACGTCGCCGCCGCGTTGATCATGCTGGGGATCGGCGTGCTCGCCGCCACGGCGGGCGTCGCCGCCTTCCGCCGGCGTGATCTCAAGGAGGCGTGACGCTCACCCCGTGGCCGTTCACGCCAGCGCCGACGCCAACTGACCTGCGAGCCCGGCCGTGACCGGTCAGCGGCGGCCGTTGCGCGCTTCCTCGCGCACCACCTCACGGAAGCGGCGCACGGTCGAAGCCACCACCTGATCGTGCCCCCAGACGATCACCGGGCGAGCGACGTGGGCTGCGGCACGCAAGGCCGAGGTGCGCATCTCCAGCTGCCACGCGACGGTGATCGCGCAGCCGTGCTGGGCCGGTTCGACCCCGATCCTCGCCTGCCCCGCCAGGTCGCCGCTGAGCTTCGCCCGCACATGCCGGGCGGGCACCACCTCGACGATGTGGATGTCGACCGCGAACGAGTACGGCACGGGCGGGACGACCCGGCCGCGCAGGACCGACCCGTCGGTCATCCCCTCGCCGAGGACCTCGAACTCGCGCAGCCAACCCCACCACTCGTCGAACCGTTCCGGCTCGGCGATGCGTGCCCAGACGTCGTCGACCGCCGCCGGGATCGGGTGGCGGCTGTGCTCGGTCAGCACGTAACGCGAACGTCGCATGGGGGCGGTCTCGAGGTGGGCCGACGACGAGTGGAGCATGTCAGCGGCCAGCTCGCAGCAGGGGCGCGACCTCCGCGAGCCCAGCGACGCGCAGCTCCGGACCCTCGTGGGGGGCGGTCCCGAACGGGTCGACCCAGATCGCCCGGCACCCGGCCCGCACGGTCGGCAGGATGTCGTTGAGGTAGTTGTCGCCGATGCAGAGCACCTCGTCAGGGGTGACGTCGAACTCGTCGAGCACCTCGTCGATGCGGCGCTCGAGCCCGAGCGGCTTGTCGACCCCGAACCGGATGGCGTGGAACCGGTCCGGCAGCCCCATCGAGACCACGAGCGGCTGGGCCAGGTCCTCGGGGGTGTTGGTCATCACCTCGCGGTACTCGAACCGGTCCAGCTCGGCGAGCACGGGCGCCAACGCCGAGGTGTCCAGCAGTTGGTCGGCCTCGGTGTTGATCCTGGCGCGGACCGCGTGGAAGGAAGCCCGGCTCGCTTCGTGATCCACACCGTGGTGTTGCGCGACGGCGCGCACCGCCTGCCACGCGTCCCCGATGTAGACGAGCCCCTTGCCGTAGCTGATGCCGGTACCGACCCGCGGGTCGTCGACGGGGGCTCCGTCCCAGTCGGACACCTCGATGATCCGCCAGGCCGGAGCTCGCAACACCCGGTCGGTGGTCGGGTCGTAGAGGTCGCCGATGCGCACCCCGTGAACGCCGCCCAGGATCTGCTCGAGCTCCCCACGGGCGAGTTCGGGGTCCAATCCGCCGTACACCTCGAGTTGCTCGAGGTAGGCCGGCACGAACCCGTCACCCTCGTAGAGGGTCCCGTCGAGGTCGAAGATCGCGACGCGGACGCCGTCGGCGATCGCGT
>SKNP01000214.1 GCA_007120485.1 Nitriliruptoraceae bacterium | reverse complement strand
TGGCGACCCACGACCAGCACATCGTCGACTCGATGCGTCGTCGCGTCATCGAGCTCGAGGACGGCAACGTCGTCCGTGACCAGACCCGCGGCGTCTACGGCTACGGCGGCTGACCGGCAGGCGCGTGCCGACCGGCACGTGCCGCGCCAGGCGAGGAGCGTCCGCAAGTGCGTTGGCTCTACATCCTGCAGGAAGCCCTCCTGGGCCTCCGTCGCAACCTCATGATGACGTTCGCCGTGATCCTGTCGGTCACGGTGTCGTTGACGCTGCTCGGTGCGAGCCTGCTGCTCAACGAGCAGGTCGAACTCGCCACCGACGACTGGGTCGGTCGCGTGGAGGTGTCGATCTTCCTGTGTGACGACCGGACCTGTCCGGCGATCACCCCGGAGCAGCAGGAGGAACTGCGCGAGGACCTCGAGGACCACGAGGTGGTCGACGAGGTCTTCTACGAGTCCAAGCAGGAGGCTTTCGACCGGTTCACCGAACTGTTCGCCGACCAGCCCTCGCTGGTGGACTCGATCGAGCCGGACACCCTGCCGGCATCGTTCCGGGTGAGCCTGGTCAACCCCAACCTGTTCAACGTGATCCGCGACCAGTTCTCGGCCTACCCCGGGGTCGACGAGGTGGTGGACCAGCGCGAGGTCCTCAACCAGTTCCTGCGGTTCACCAACGTGGTGCGCAACGCGGCGCTGACGGTGGCCGCGATCCAGTTGATCGCCGCTGGGGTCCTGATCGCCAACACGATCCGGGTCGCGGCCTTCGCCCGGCGTGAGCAGACCCAGGTGATGCGGCTGGTGGGTGCCAGCAACTGGTACATCCGGTTGCCGTTCGTGCTGGAAGGGGTCATCGCCGGGGTGATCGGTGGGCTGGTGTCATGGGGCCTGTTGGCGGTGACCGTGCCGCAGGTCGCCGGCAACCTGGCCCAGGACATCGAACTGATGCCCTTCATCGGGGCCGCCCACGTGCTGGCGGTGGGGCCGTGGCTGCTGGTCGCTGGCGGTGGGATCGCGGCGATCTCCTCGATCGTGGCGTTGCGCCGTTTCCTGGACGTCTGACCTGGGCGAGGGTCGGTGCGCGCGTCCAGGGCGCGTCCGTCGGGCTGGCGGGGCGCGTCCGCGGGGTTGGCGTTGGCGCGTCCGCGGGGTTGGCGTTGGTGCGTCCGCAGGGCGACCGTCGGTGCGTCGAGCGCTCAAGTTGCCGGTGCGGTTGGCCGATACCGAGGGGCGTGTGACCCGCGTGGTTCGTGTGGTTGCTGTACGCTGTTGACGGACGGTGGTCGCTTAGGGGCACACCGTGACATCGGAGCCATCCAGGTTGGGGACTCGCTGGACCGGCCGCCGACTGCCGCGCCTACTTGCGGTGGTGGCCCTCGTCGCCTTGGTCCCGACGGTCGCGCTCGCGCAGGACGCCGGGCTCGAGGGCGACCTCGACGGCATCGAGGCGGACCGGGAGCGCACCGAGCGCGAGCTCGAGGACGTCCGTGAACGCGAGGGCGATGCCCGCGAGCGGCTGGCGGCGCTGGAGGCCGAGCTCGAAGAGACCGAGGAGCAGCTGGCCGCGCTCGAGGAACAGCTCGAAGCGGCCCGGGCGATCGAAGCGGAGGCGCGCGAGGCGGCCGAGACCGCGCGGGCGTCGTTGACCGAGGTCCGCGCGGAGCTGGAGGAGACCGAGGAGGCGCTCGACGCGGCCCAGGTGCTGCTCCAGGACCGTGCCCGCGCTGCCTTCAAGTACGGCCAGGTCTCCTTCCTGGAGGCCTTCACCGGCACCCAGGACATCGTGGACTTCCTCAACTCGGGCGCGTACGTGTCGCGGGTGCTCGAGGTCGACAAGGAACTGGTCGAGGAGGTCACCGACCTGCTGGCGCTGGTCGAGCAGCAGCGTGCCGAGGCGCAGCAGCTGCGGCTCGCCGCGGAGCGGGAAGCCGCCATCGCCGTCGCTGCTGCGGACGACGTCGCGAGGGCGGTCGAGGAACAGGAGCGGCTGACCGAGGAACTCGACGAGCAGATCGCCGCACGCGAGGCGGTGTTCGAGGAGCTCCGCGAGGACCGCGCGGCGATCGAGGCCCACCTGGAGGGCCTCGAGGCCGAGTCCGGTCGCATCGAGGATCAGCTGGCGGAGATCGCGCGTCAGCAGGCGGCTGAGCAGGCTCGCATCGAGGAGGAGCAGCGCCAGGCCGACGCAGCTGAAGCGGCCGAACGCGAGCGGCAGGCCGCGGCGGGCTCGTCCGGCGGCTCGGGCGGCGGGTCGAGTGCTGGGTCGGGTTCGGGCCCGAGCTCCGGCTCGAGCTCCGGGTCGGGTTCCGGGTCGAGCTCCGGGTCGGGTTCCGGATCGACGGGTGGCTCGGACGCCTCATCGGGAAGCAGCGCCGGTGGCGGCGACGCTGGGGGCGGCTGGTTGCGCCCGGCGTCGGGTCGGTTGAGCTCCGGCTACGGCTCGCGATGGGGTCGGTTCCACCACGGCGTGGACATCGCGGCGCCGATCGGCACCGGTGTGATGGCGTCGCGTGCCGGGACCGTCGTCCACGTCACCAACGGGTGCAACCCGACCAGTTCGCCGGGGTGCGGTGGCGGGTTCGGCAACTACATCGTCGTGTCGCACCACGGGGGGATGGCGACGCTCTACGCGCACCTGTCGTCGGTGGACGTCGGCTCCGGGACCCGGGTGTCCGCAGGGCAGCGCATCGGAGCCATCGGCAACTCCGGGAACAGCACCGGCCCGCACCTGCACTTCGAGGTCCGCCAGGCCGGAAGCTCCCGGAACCCGTGCGGCTACATCAGTTGCTGACCGTCGGTGACGGTGCCCCACGTCCAGGAGGGCACCTCGACCGCGGGTAGCTGGTCGCTACGCTGACGAGGTGATGGCGAAGACGCGTGAGAAGGGCAGCGGCGACGGCACCAAGCTGATCGTCTCGAACCGCCGTGCCAGCCACGACTTCCACCTCGGCGACCGGTACGAGGCGGGGATCGTGCTGACGGGCACGGAGGTCAAGACCCTGCGCGGCGGCAAGGGCTCGCTCCGGGAAGCGTGGGTCAAGATCGACGACGCGGGGGAGGCGTGGTTGATGCAGGCCCACATCCCGGAGTACGCGTTCGGCAACCGCAACAACCACGATCCGACGCAGCCCCGCAAGCTGCTGCTGCACGCCCGTGAACTGGAGGAGTTGCGCCACGCGGTCGGGGCCAAGGGCCGGGCGCTGGTGCCCACCCGGCTGTACTTCCGCCACGGCCGGGTCAAGCTCGAGTTCGCGCTCGGCCAAGGTAAGAACGTCGCCGACAAGCGGCAGACGGAGAAGGAGCGCGACGCGAAACGCGAGATGGAGCGCGCGCTCAAGCACCGCCGGTGACGTCGACGGGAAGACCCGCTCAAGTCAGCGCGTTGTGTGTCGACGGAAGGGGAAGCGGCCACCATCCCGCGCTAGCGCAACCTGCCGGCGTTGGGTACGATGTCCGACCCGCTGAAAGCGGGACACCTCGCACCTTGAGAACTGCACAGCGTCGATGTTCATGCTCTGACCTACGGGGCTGACACGGTCTCGACCGTGGTCAGGCCGTTGCCGTGAGAGCGTGCCGAGGGTGCTCGCG
>SKNP01000101.1 GCA_007120485.1 Nitriliruptoraceae bacterium | reverse complement strand
CGCGGGTCGGCTGAGCCGGACGGTGGGTGGTCACGGTGCCGGTCGTGAGGAGCTGCGTCGGCATGGAGGCTCCGGCCGGTTGGACGCCGAGGTGCTGGGGGATGACCTGGGTCGACCACCCCCACAGGTAGGTGTCGACCGACGAGTGCACCGGTGAAGCCCCCGGACGGGCGCGCCATCGACCCGACGGACCACTCGACCCCGGGTCGTGGCAGCCGACAGGACGGCCATGGACATGGCACCGAACGCCCCCAGCGTCGTCGTCGACCCCGCCGAACGTGCGCCGGCGGGGAGCATCGCTGAGCGTGCCCGGGCGCTCCTCCCGCGGTCGTGGGCCGGCGAGGACATCGGCGACCTGGTCAGCGACCTACTGCAGGAGGCGCTCGAGCACCGCGATGTGGACGGCGAGTGCGCCGCACGGTTCCTCGGGGGCGCGAACGCCACCTTCCGTCGTGACCACCAGGGCGCGATCGAGTGGGCCGGCACGCTCGTCGAACGTGCTCACTCGGCCGGCCTGTTCCTGTGGGAGAGCCGTGGCCGCAACGTCCTGTCCCGTGCGTACCTCGCGACCGGAGAGGAGGCCCTCGGCATCGAGGAACTCGTCACCGCCGAGGTCCTCACCGACGGGCAGGCCGATCCGTCCGGCGAGCTGGTGGCCGCCGTCAACGGCATCGCGGCCACCTACATGCTGCTGGGTCTCTACGAGGACAGCGAGCGGCTCTACGAGCGGCTGGCGTCCATGCTCGAACTGGTCGGCGATGACTGGAGCCACCACGTCCAGGATTACAACCGGCTGCTCAACGGCGCGACCTGGACGTTGGCCCTGGAGCAGGTCGGTGCCAGCGATCAGGCCCAACAGCGGCTCCGACAAGCACGGGCTCACGCTCCCCGGGACCGACCGGACGGGATCCGCTCGCCGATCGAAGGCGACATCGACGTCGATCTGGCCCTGCTGACGCTGTTCGCCGAGATCTCCTGCCACGAGGTCTCGGTGGCGGATGCGCAGGCGCGACTGGCCAGGCTGACCACCGACCACGAGGCGGAGTCGGAGAGCTTCGTGCACATCGCACTCGCGCTTCGGCTCACCGAGATGGGCCGTCTCGACGAAGCCCGCGACGAGGTCGACGCCGGGTTCGAGGACCTCGCGCGGACCGACATCGAGCAGGTCCAGCTGGCCCTGCGGTGGGCGCGCACCCGGGTCGCCGTGCTCAACGAGCCGGATCACGCCGGCCTCCAGGAAGCCTGGGGGTACGCGCAGCTGCTGACCGACAAGGTCTGGGAGCTGCGCCTACGGCGCCGAGATGCCGTCCTCGACCGGCTCCATATCCGCCGGCTCCGCAGCGACCACGATCGCGTGGAACGAGCCAGCCTCGAGGACCCGCTGACGGGGGTGGCCAACCGCCGCCGCCTCGACCGCGAACGAGCTGCGTTGGAGCGGTCGACCGGCGTCGGTTGGGTGGCGGTGCTCTTCGTCGACCTGGACGACTTCAAGTCCGTCAACGACGACCTCGGCCACGAGGTGGGCGACGAGGTACTGCGCCACGTCGCCGACCTGCTGCGCCGAAGCGTCCGGAGCCAGGACGTACTGGGCCGTTTCGGCGGTGACGAGTACGTCATCGTCGCCCACACCTGTGACCCCGAGCAGGCGCAGGCGATCGGCGAGCGGATCGTGTCGACCGTCCGGACCCACCACTGGGAGGATCTCCACCCCGGCCTCTCGGTTTCGCTCTCCGCCGGTGTCGCGGTCACCGACCACGCCTACGGTCAGCTGTTCACGGCCGCGGATGACGCCCTCTACGCGGCCAAGCGCGCCGGCCGCGACCGCCTCGTTCTGCATCGGGTCGACGGCGAGCACCTCGCTCCGAGCGCAGCCGTGACTCCCTGACGGCGAGCACGTCCACCGGAGTCTTCGAGCTGCTCGATGAGGCACGACGGTTGTGGCGGAGCTCAACCCGGTGTTGACTGCTGCCCGATCAGAACGGCCTGTCGACGATCTCGGCTTTCGACGGCTACGAGGTCCCGGACGTCTGGGGGCCCGGTTCACGTTCAGGTCGAGGTGGGGGCGGCACGCCCGGTCTGCATCTGAAGCTTGCGCAGCATCCACCGAAAGAGGAGGGCGTATGCAGGTCGAGGAGGCAGCGGACCGGTTTCGGGAACCGACCAGCAGGGTCGTCGGCTGGCTGGCCGTCGTGATCATCCTGCCACTGGCGCTGCTCGCGCTGCTGCGGTGGCAACCGGAGCTCGATGTCATCTGGGACAACAATCCGGCGCACTTCTGGCTCGTGCTGGCTGCAGCAGCCATCGCGGTCACGCTGGGCTACAACGTGACCGACGCCGCCCGTCGCCGGCAGGACGCCCGGCTGCTGCTGGTATCACTGGCGTTCATCGCCAGTGCGGGCTTCCTGGGACTGCACGCACTCGCGACTCCGGGCGTGCTGGTCGGCCCCAACGCCGGTTTCGAACTGGCCACGCCCATCGGGCTGGTCGTCGGCAGCCTGTTCGCCGCCGCCTCCGGCCTGGAGCTCACGCCGGAGACCTCCCGAGGGCTCATGGCTCGCTCGCGCTGGCTGCTCGCTGCGCTGGTCGCGTTGATGGTCGCGTGGGCGATCGCTTCCCTCGCCGAGCTACCTCCGCTGGACACCCCCGTGCCGGAGGAGTCGCTGCCGGCCTGGCAGCTCATCTTCGTCGCGATCGGGATCGTGGGCTACGGCATCGGCGCGTGGGGCTACGTGCGGCTGTACCGACGCCGAGGGACACCGATCGTCCTGGCCTTCGCGGTCGCGTTCGCGCTGCTCGCCGTCACGCTGGTCGTGGTCGCCTTCGCGGTCAACTGGCGGGTCTCGTGGTGGGAGTGGCACGTGCTGATGCTCGTCGCCTTCGGCATCATCGCCGTCGCGGCACGGCGGGAGTGGCACGAGGAACGCTTCAGCGCCCTCTACCTCGAGCAGACCCTGTCTGGCACCACCGACGCCAGCATCCTGTTCGCCGACCTCGAGTCGTTCACGCCCTACTCGGAGCGCACGGAGGCGACGGAGGTCCGTCGGATGCTCGACGCCTACTTCTCACGGCTCATCCCGCGGATGCGCGAGCTCGGGGGCAACGTCCACCAGCTGATCGGCGACGCGGTGATGGTGGTGTTCAACAAGCACGGCAACCAGCCCGACCACCCGCGGCTCGCCGCCCGGGCGGCGCTGGCGTTCCAGGAGACCGCCGCCGAGGTCGCCGCCGCGAACCCGGACTGGCCACGGTTCCGCGTCGGCGTCAACAGCGGCGAGATCGCCTCAGGCATCGTCGGCGACCGGGGCCATCGCAAGCACGACGTCATCGGCGACACCGTCAACCTCGCCGCCCGGCTCGAATCCCAGGCCCCAGTCGGTGGCGTGCTGGTCGGTGAAGGCACCCGCGCGCACCTCCCCGACGACGCGGTGGTCGAGGAGCTCCCGCCGATGGAGATCAAGGGGAAGGCCGAGCCGGTCACCGCCTACGTCCTCCATCACCTCCCGGAGTGAGATCCGCCGGTGAGCCGGGAGCACCGGGCACATCGTGCCGGTCGGCCGCCCATGCGTGAGCAGTGGTCGGCCTGACGCCTCG
>SKNP01000057.1 GCA_007120485.1 Nitriliruptoraceae bacterium | reverse complement strand
TCCAGGGGACGCACAGGTTTCCAAGGGGCGCACGGGTCTCCAAGGGGCACACGGGCCTGTGGGGGTTGGACGACCAGCCGTCGCCCTCGCGAGGACCGGTGGTGGCATGGTCGGACGACGGCTGCAACCGACCCGGGAGGTCGGCTAGCGTCGAAGCCCCGTGGCAGGCGTCCCAGACGTCCGGGACCGGACGCGATCACGACGCGGAACGGACGCGCCGGGGGCCGCACACCGACCCTTGGCGGGGAACCCGCCGACATCCCCCCCACGGCGGGGAACCCGCCGACATCCCCCCCCACGGCGGGGAACCCGCCGACATCCCCGAAGGAGCCGCACCGTGGCCGACGTCGAACTGCCGCAGCTCGGCGAGTCCGTCGAGGAAGGGATCATCACCTCCTGGCTGGTCAGCGTCGGAGACACCGTCGAGGTCGACCAGCCGATCGTGGAGATCTCGACCGACAAGGTCGACACGGAGATCCCCTCGCCCGTCGCCGGCACGGTCAGCGAACTGCGGGCCGAGGTCGACGAGACCGTCGAGGTCGGCCAGATCATCGCGGTCGTCGACGAGTCGGCCGACGCGGGGTCTGGCGGGGGGGACGGCGGCGACGGCGGTGAGCAGGCCGGGTCGAGCGAGTCGAGCGACGCCGACGAGGAAGCCGCGCAGGACAAGGAAGCCGGCGACGACTCCAAGGCTGACGGGGACGGCGAGACCGGTGAGCAGCCGGCGTCCGGCGGGGCGGCATCGAGCGGTCCGCAGCGCGAGCGGGCCACGCGGGAGGAGGGCCACGACGCGGATGTGATCGTCCTCGGCGGCGGCACCGGCGGGTACTCCACGGCGCTCCGCGCCGCCCAGCTCGGGCTCGAGGTCGTGCTGGTCGAGAAGGCCAAGGTCGGCGGCACCTGCCTGCACTGGGGATGCATCCCGACCAAGGCGATCCTCCAGACCGCCGAGGTCGCGGAGTACGCGCAGGACGCCGCCGACTTCGGGGTACAGGCCGACTACCACGGCATCGAGGTGGCCGCGCTCAACGCCCACAAGGACGGCGTGGTCGACAAGATGTGGAAGGGCCTCCAGGGGGCGCTCAAGCACCGCGGCGTGGAGACCATCCACGGCACCGGCACGCTCACCGACGCGAACACCGTCGAGGTGGAGACCGAGGATGGAACCCGCACCGTGGCGGCACCGTCGATCGTGATTGCGACCGGCTCGGTGCCCCGCGAGATGCCCTTCGCACCGTTCGACGGCGACCGCATCATCTCCTCCGACCACGCGATGTACCTCGACGAGTTGCCCGGCTCGGCGGTGATCCTCGGTGCCGGCGCGATCGGCATGGAGTTCGCCACCGCGTGGGCGGCGTTCGGCGTGGACGTCACGCTGGTGGAGCTCGAGGACCGGCTCCTGCCGCTCGAGGACGCCGACGCCTCCAAGGAGATCGGCCGGTCGTTCCGCAAGCGCGGCATCACCACCAAGACCGGCGTGAAGATGTCGGACGTGCAGACCACCGACGACGGGGTGACCTGCACGATCGACGCCAAGGACGGCCAGGAGGAGATCACCGCGGAACTGCTGCTGGTCGCCGTCGGCCGCGGTCCGGTGACCGACGGTGCCGGGCTCGATGCCGCCGGTGTCGAGGTCAACGAGCGTGGCTTCGTCACCGTGGACGAGTACGGACGCACCTCGGCCGACAACATCTTCGCGGTCGGGGACGTGATCGAGACGCTGGGTCTCGCCCACGCCTCGTTCCAGGAGGGCTTCCTCGTGGCCGACCAACTGGCCGGGCTCGAGGTGCTCCCGATCGACTACAGGGGCGTGCCGCGCGTCACCTACTCGCATCCGGAGGTCGCCTCGGTCGGCTACACCGAGGCCGAGGCCAAGGACGCCGGCTTCGAGGTCGTGACCGAGAAGTTCCCGTTCCAGTCGCTGGGGCGTGCGGCGATGATGAACGCCACCGGCATCGTGAAGCTGGTCGCGGAGAAGGACGACGACCAGGAGGGCGGCGCCGGCCGCGTCCTGGGCATCCACATCGTCGGGCCGAAGGCGACCGACCTGATCGCCGAGGGACAGCTGATCTACAACTGGGAGGCGCTGCCCACCGACGTCAGCCGCTTCATCCACGCGCACCCGTCGTTGGCCGAGGCGATCGGCGAGGCCCACCTGGCGTTGGCCGGCCGCGCCCTGCACAGCTGAACGTTCGATACCAAGCCCGCGGCCGCCGGCGAAGAGCCAGCGGCAGGATCAGGAGCACACCGTGGCCACCGAGGTCGAACTGCCGCAGCTGGGTGAGTCGGTCGAGGAGGGGGTGATCACCGCCTGGTTGGTCAGCGTCGGGGACACCGTCGAGGTCGACCAGCCGATCGTGGAGATCTCCACCGACAAGGTCGACACGGAGATCCCCTCCCCCGTCGCCGGCACCATCACCGAACTCAAGGCCGACGTCGACGACACCGTCGAGGTGGGCCAGACGATCGCACTGATCGGCGACGCGGACGACGCCGCCGGTGACGGTGGCGCCGACGACGACGCGGACGCGAGCGACGACGGGTCCGCGGCCACCAACGACGGTGGCGCCGACGACGACGCGGACGAGCAGGCTGCCAGCGACGACGGCGGCGACGCGGACGAGGCGGCGGCCGATGACCGCGCGGGCCAGGAGCCGGCTGCGGCGTCCGGCGGCGGATCGTCCAGCGACGGTGCCGCCAGCCGTGACCACGCGGTCAGCGGCAGCACCGCGCTGACCTCGCCGTTGACGCGCAAGCTGCTGCGCGAAGCTGGCCTCTCCGCCGACCAGGTGCAGGGCACCGGCCCCGGCGGCCGCATCACCCGTGAGGATGCGGAGCGGGCGATCGCCAGCGGCGGGGAGCAGGCGACCGCGGCCTCGTCGGAGGACGCGCCGGCACCGAGCTCCGCTCCCGCGGTCACCCCGCCGCCCGCGGTCGTCGAAGCACCGTCCGAACGGCAGCGCCCGCCGGCGTCACCGACGCAGATCGACTTCGGCGGTGAGCGGTCGGTGACCCAGGACCTGTCCCGCGTCCGCAAGGCCATCGCCCGGTCGATGATGGAGTCGTTGCAGACGACCGCGCAGCTCACCGCGGCGGTCGAGGTCGACCTCACCGGCATCATGAACCTCCGTGCGGCCAAGAAGGACGCGTTCAAGGCCCAGCAGGGCGCCAGCCTGTCGCCGCTGCCGATCATCTCCCGGGCGGTGTGCATGGTGCTGCCCCGCCACCCGGTGATGAACTCCTCGATGGACACCGACGCCGGCACCGTCACCTACCACCGCCACGTCAACCTCGGCATGGCGGTCGACACCGAACGCGGTCTGCTGGTGCCCAACATCAAGGACGCGCAGGACCTCACCATCCCCGGCCTGGCTCGTCAGATCGGCGATCTGGCCAAGCGCACCCGCGACAAGAAGCTCCAGCCCGACGAGATCTCCGGTGGCACCTTCACCATCACCAACACCGGCTCAGTGGGCACGCTGTTCGACACGCCGATCCTCAACCCGCCGGAGGTCGCGATCCTGGCGACCTGCAGCGTGGAGAAGCGCCCCGTGGTGGTCTCCGACGAGTACGGCGACTCGATCGCGATCC
>SKNP01000219.1 GCA_007120485.1 Nitriliruptoraceae bacterium | reverse complement strand
GGCAAGACCACCACCACGTTCCGCAACGTCAAGGGCTCCCTGCCGGTGCAGGACGACTTCGTCGCCCTGATGCCCCAGGGCAAGGTCTACACCTCCGAAGACGGCTGCTTCGCCAAGACCTTCGGGCTGGATCCCGACGATGAGCCGACGATCCACGGCGGCGCGACCCGCCCGGACGCCTGGCTGGAGTCGGTGTCGGTCGATGAGAACGGCAAGGTCGACTTCTTCGACACCGACTACACCGCCAACGGGCGGTGCACGTTCCCGTTGGCCAACATCCGTCACCGCGACCCGCGTGATCTGCCGCCGGCGAAGTACCTGTTCATCCTCAACCGCAACGAGAACATCATCCCGGCGGTCGCCAAGCTCAAGCCGGAGCAGGCGGCGTACTACTTCATGCTCGGTGAGACCAAGGGAACCTCCGCTGGTGGCGCTGCCGAGGCGGGCAAGAGCCTGCGGGTCCCGGGGACCAACCCGTTCTGGTTCGAGAACGACGCCTCGCAGGCCAACCGGTTCCTCGAACTGCTCGATGGTTCGCCGCTGGAGGTGTACCTGCTCAACACCGGCCGGGTCGGTGGCCCCGAGGACGACCCTCGGTCCAAGAAGGTCCGCATCGAGCACTCCGCGGCCATCCAGCATGGCATCGTCGACGGCACCATCGAGTGGACCACCGATCCGGACTTCGGCTACGAGGTGGCGGCGTCCATCCCCGGGTTCGACGACCCCGAACTGCTGCAGCCCCGGCGCTTGTACGAGGGCCAGGACCGCGCGGACGAGTACCGCTCGATCGTCGGCAAGCTGATGGCCGATCGGGCCGAGTACCTCGCCGGCTACCCCGACCTCGACCCGCGGGTCCTCAACCCCGGCACCTGACGGCCGGTCACGTCAACGGGTCGGCGGACCTCCCGGTCGGCGGGACCGTTCGTCGCGTTGGCGTGTCGGCGGGTCTGGTCGCTCCTGGTCATCGGGACGGTCCGTCGCTCCGGGGTGTCGGTGGGTCTGGTCGCTCCCGGTCACGCGGGCCGTCCGTCGCGCTGGCGTGTGGGTGGGCCTGTCGCGGGGGTCACCGGCGACGTACCATCGCCTACGGTGCGTGACGGGGAGGGACCGTGGAGCCGCTCGAGGTCCTGCTCTTCGGTGGGTTCCGGCTGCGCCGGGGGGAGGAGACGGTCCCGCCGGTGCCCGCACGAGCTGCGCGCACGCTGCTGGCCTACCTGGCCGTCAACCGCGGCATCCGCCATCCCCGCGAGCGGCTGGTGGACCGGTTCTGGCCCGAGCTGCCCGCGAACCGGGGACGCCGCCGGCTCAGTCACACGTTGTGGCAGGCGCAGGATGCGCTGAGCGAGCTCCGCGGGGACGTGGACTACCTCGACGTCTCCACCGACGCGATCGGGTTCTCGCCCGATGCGCCGTGCATCGTCGACGTTGAGGAGTTCACCCGCGGGCTGGACCGCGCCCGTGAGCGGCGCAGCGCGGCCGATGCACGGGTTCGGGACCTGACGGACCTGGAGTCGACCGTCGCGGCGTACCGCGGCGAGTTCCTGGCCGGGCACGAGGACCCGTGGGTCGTCGTCGAACGCGAGCGGTTGCACCAGCGGTACGTGGAGGCGCTCGGGTGGCTGGTCGGTCTCGCCAAGGCGCACACCGCCTACGAGGACGCCCTGGTGTACGCCCGACGGCTGACCAACGAGGACCCGCTGCGGGAGGACGCGCACCGCGAGGTGATGCGGCTCTCGGTCCTGCTGGGTCGTTCGAGCGACGCGATCCGGCAGTTCGAGCGGGTCCGGGAGGTGCTGGCCGACGAGCTGGGTACCGAGCCGTCGGCCGAGACGCTCGATCTCTACCGACGGTTGGTCGAGCAGCGACGCCCGGGCATGGCGCCGACCGAGCCGACGCCGCTGCCCGAGCGCGTCCCTCTGGTCGGTCGCGACCCGGAACGCGACATCGCCGTGACCGTGCTGGAGCGGGCGTTGGGCGGCCACGGTGGAGCGTTGCTGGTCGAGGGCGACGCGGGGGTCGGGACCTCGCGGTTGCTCGACGAGGTGGTGGAGGACGCCCACTGGCGTGGGTTCTCGACCGCGCGGTCGGGGAGCCGAGGACATCGCTCGCGGCGGGCGTACGGCGTGGTCCAGGACCTGTTGGACGAGGGCCTGACCCGTTTGCGGGTCGAGCAGTTGCGTCCTCGGGTCGGCGCGGTGTGGCTGGCGGAGGCAGCGAAGCTCGCCCCGGCCATCGAGTGGGGCAGCAGCCCCGCCGCCGGGGCGCGCCCCGCCGAGCTCGCGTCCCTGGACAGCGCGCAACGCATGCGCGAGGCGCTGAGTCGCGTGCTGGTCGCGCTCGCGGAGATCGATCCGTTGCTCCTGGTCATCGACGACGCCCACGTCGCGGACCTGGAGTCGTTGGAGGTGCTGGCCGGGGTCGCGGAGCAGCTGTCACAGCGGCGACTGGTCGTGCTCGCCGGCTACCGGCGGGAGGAGGCCCGTGCGGACGACGACGTCTGGACCGCGCTGCGCGGGCTGGACCGCGCGCTCCGACCCGAGCGGGTGCAGCTCACGCCGCTGGACGTGTTCTCCACCGGGGAGCTGGTCCGGGTGCTCGGACGGGGGTTCAGTGTGGCGTCCGGGGCCGTGCAGCGGCTGCACCGTGAGACCGGCGGCAACCCCCGGTTCCTGGTGGAGACGATCCGTTCGCTGTCCGAGGAGCAGCGCCTGGACATGCTGGGCGAGGACGATCCATCGGATCTGCCGATCCCGAGCGGGATCTGGGAGCTGTTGGACGATCGGCTCGGACGACTGACCCCGGAGCCGCGCACCGTCCTGGAGCTGACGGCGCTGGCTGGTGACCCCCTCGACCTCGAGGTGCTGGCGCTGGCCAGCGATCTGCCTCGGGAGACGTTGGTCGAGGCCGTCGACGGGCTCGTCCGCCGCAGCTTCCTGGCCCCGGTGGGGGAGCGGTTCGTGGTCCACCACGAGCAGCTGCGCCGCGTGGCGGTCAGCGCGTTGGACGATGAGGTGGAGCGAGCGACCCATCGGCGGCTGGCGTCCGCCCTGCAGGCGGTGGAACCCGAGGCGACCGAGCGGCTCGCACGCCACTTCGAGGCGGGTGGCTCGCCGCAGCAGGCGGTCGGCTACCTGCACCGTTCGGGGCAGGCGGCCGCCGAGGTCCACGCCTACGCCGTCGCGGCGGACCTGCTGCAGCGGGCTCGAGGGCAGCTCGCCCTCACGCCGGCGAGCATCAGCACTCGTGTGGAGGTGCTGACCGAGCTCGAAGGTGTCCTGGACGTCCTCGGCGACCGGGAGTCGCAGCGGGAGCTGCTCGACGAGCTGACGGTCCTCACCGAGGGGGTCCCGGCGCGGGAGGTCGAGGTCGCCCGACGTCGGGCGCTGCTGTCGGGCCACCTCGGTGACGTGGGGGTCGGCCGGGAGGCGGCCGACCACGCCGTCGCGGTCGCCGAGCAGCTCGATGAACCGGACGTCCTGGCGGACAGCCTGGTGGCCCGAGCGTCGGTCGCGGCCTGGTCCGGTCAGCTCGAGGACGCGACCGACGACCTCGAGCGGGCCGTCGCCACCGCGGTGAGCGCACGGGTCGCCCTCTCCGCCCGGG
>SKNP01000378.1 GCA_007120485.1 Nitriliruptoraceae bacterium | reverse complement strand
CAGCGACCCGGTGACGTTCGGCGGCGGGATGACGATGGAGAACGGCTCGCCGTCGTCGTCGGGCTCGGCGTGGAACAGTCCGGCGGCCTCCCAACCCGCGTACAGGTCGGGTTCGACCGTCGCGGGGTCGTAGGCCTTCGGCAGGTCGCTCATCGTCAGGTCCAACGCGGTCGCAGGGCCAGGTCGCGCCGAGCGTAGCCAGCGGACGGAGCGCCCCGACGTTGGGGCCCAGCTAGGCCGGAGCGTCGTCCGAACGGGGCGCGGACCGGACGGGGCTCGGTCGGGCCGGCGCTCACCTGCCCTCGGGAGCGCTCCCTTGCCACACCGCGTCGAACGCCCCCACGTCCTCGACCCACAAGCGGGGTTCGTCCGAACCCTGACCGGTGTCCTGGACCGGGATGAACAGCAGACGGTCGGCGTTGTCGATGACGGCGACACCGTGCCGATCCGGGGCGTACTCGCCCCACCGCAGGTCGTAGGCAGGGCGGGCGCGCAGGTTGGCGACCTGGACGTCCGAGGTACGGCGGTCCTCGATGCGCAACACGTCGTCGTCGTCGAGGTGGCGGGCGACGACCTCGTCCCCGGAGCCGCGCGCGACCGACCCGTCGAGCGGCTCGGTCTCGCGAGCGCCGGTATTCGGGTCGATGATCACCAGTTCCGTGCCATCGGCCACGAACTCCTGGACGAGCACACCTCGCTCGTCCCACCCGACCAGGCTCCCCTGGACCTCGCAGGTCAGCTCCGAGGAACGGCCGTCCGGGCGGGCGACGTGCACACAGGTCTCCTGATCGCCATCGTCGATCCACGCGACCCCGGCCTCGGGGACGAACTCGCTGTCGGGTTCGAGGGGCGCGAGCTGGGGTGGTCGTTCCACGCCCCACAGCACGACGGCACCGACGGTCAACACGACCACCAGCGCGGCCGCGATGAGCGACCCACGCTGACCCGGATCGGACGGCGGTGGCCGGCTCACCGGGGAAGCGGGCGGCGGTGCGTCACCGGCGCTGGCGAGGGCGTCGCCACCACGGGCATCGGTCCCGTGGGCTCCGGGTGGCCGTGCGTCGCTCATCGACGGGTTCCTTCTGACGATGACGGCGGTGCTGGGCGGTCCGCTTCTTCAGCCTCGTCGGCACCGTCCGCAGCCTCGTCGGGATCGGCCCCATCGTCGCCGGCCGTCGGCGATGAGCCGTCCGCTGGCCGTGCCGTCGCTCCATCGCCGCCGAGCTGGTGTCGGGCCCGGCCCAACCCGATCGCCAACAGGACCAGCAGCAGCCCGATCACCAGGAGCGTGGCCGGCGCACCGATCTGGTCGCCGAACAGCTCGAAGGTCAGCTGTGGCACCATCACGAACAGTCCGAGGCTGCCGACGACAAGCGCCAGGGTCCGGCCGTCCAGGATCGCCAGCGCCACCAGCCCGGCACCCGTGAGGATGCCGAGGCTCAGCAGCGCGACCGGCGCATCGAAGGTGCCGACCTGCACGGCGATCAAGGCCGCGGCGCCGCCGAGAGCGATGGCGACCCCGGGCGGCCGGATCAGCCCCCCGCGGCCGAGCAGGGCCCAGGCCACGGCGACCGACCAGGCCAGCACGGAGAACCAGGCTTGATCGGGTTCGAGCCGAGGCAGCGACAGCCCACCGACCGCCACGGTGACCACCGACGCGAGGCCGATCAGTTGGAGGGCGATACCCGGGCGAAGGAACAGCGCAGGCAGGGTCACCGCCGCCCCGGTGGTCCCCACCGCGAGCAGGATCCCCGCCTGACCGAGGTCAACGACGTCAGCGGCCACGATCCCCGCGAACCAGCCGGCGCTCACCCCCGCGGCGGCGAGCAGAACGCCGCCCAGGCGCCGGGTGGCCGCGGTACCACCTCGTGATGCGACGATGCCTGCTCCACCCACGACGACGGTCAACAGGGCCACGAGTGCGAGCTGCCCCGCGAGCGTGAACCGCGACCAGGCGTCAGCGGTGAACAGCGCGACGGCGCCCAGCGCCAGCGCCGCGCCGACGTAGCCGATGGCCTCGACCAGGCTGCTGCGCCGGTCACCGGTGCCCTGCGACCGCTCATGCTCGGCGATGGCCGCGACCTGGTCCTCGCGGATCAGCCCGGCGGCGTGCCAGCGTTCGAGGTCGTCGTACAACGCCACGGATCCCTCCTGAGGGGAAGGCGACCTTGCCGTGGTGGACGGCCGCCAGCCTGCCGCGCCGCACCCGGGCGCGAAAGCGCCGGTCGGCAACCTTCGACCCTGTCCGCCGCAACCAGCCCAGCGCTGCCCGGCCTTCGACCGCCGGCCCCGAAGCGTGGGCACCCGCGATCACATCTGCACTGGTCAGCACACACATCCGGCTGCACACCCATACGGCTGCGCACCCGTCCGGCTGCACGCCCGTCCGGCTGCGCACCCGTCCGGCGCGGCGGTGCCGCTCGCGGGATCAGGCGCCGGTACGGCCGAGGGGGGTCAGCTCCCCGCTGCGCGGAGCACGCTGCCGGGGT
This sequence comes from Nitriliruptoraceae bacterium, assembly GCA_007120485.1. Lineage (GTDB taxonomy): Bacteria > Actinomycetota > Nitriliruptoria > Nitriliruptorales > Nitriliruptoraceae > SKTG01. The sequence continues at coordinate 1,121 of SKNP01000378.1, read as the reverse complement.
CGGTGTTGGCGCCACAGACCAGGATGCCGACCCGTTCGTCGGGGGCCGGGACGTAGCGCCCCGAGGTGAGCGCGGCGAGCGCCACCGCTCCGGCCGGTTCCGCGACGATCCGTGCGGCCCGCCACAGTCGCGCCTGGGCGTCGGTCACGTCCGCGTCCTCCACCAGCAGGGTCGTGGCCAGGGACTCGCGGGCCGCCCAGGCATGCTCGCCGATCCGTGCCGCGCCGAGCGCGGACGCGGCGACACCGGACACCTCGACGTCCACGGGCTCACCCGCGGCCAGCGCGGCGTGCAGCGTCGGGGTACCGGTGGTCTCGACCGCGACGATGCGCGCACGGTCGTCCGCAGCCGCGACCGCACCCGCCAGCAGGCCGCCCCCGCCGCAGGCCACCAGGACGGTGTCGACCGCCACATCTTCGAGCAGTTCCCGCGTCGCCGTGCCCTGCCCCGCGACGACCGGCGGCTGGTCGTAGGCGTGCGCGAGGAGCGCTCCACCCTCGGCGACCCGACGACGGGCCTCCTGCGCGGCGGCCGCGTAGTAGCCGTCGACGACCACCACCTCGGCGTCCAGGGCGCGGATCGGATCGATCTTCTCCGCCGGCGAGGTGGCGGGTACCACGATCGTCGCGGGGTGGCCGAGCCGGCGGGCGGCCCAGGCGACCGCCAACCCGAAGTTCCCACCGGACGCCGCGACGACGCCGGCATCGGGCACGTCCCACGCCGTCAGCAACGAGACCGCGCCGCGCGCCTTGAACGAACCGGTGGGTTGCAGTACGTCCAGCTTGGCCTGGACCGGTGGGCCGCCCGCCAACCCGAGGTCCTCCGGCTCGATCGCCACCACCGGGGTCCGTCGCACCTGCCCACGGAGGCGGAGCCCGGCGGCGTCGACGTCGGCAGCGGTCACGGGGTTCATCGGCACGGACGCTCGCCGCGCTGGACCAGCCGAGGGCGGCCGGTCGTGCCCACCGACGGCGCCGATCAGGCCGAGCGCTCCTGGGGCTCGTCGACCTCACGCAGCTTGGAGTGCGGCACGAGCGTCGGGTTGGTGCGCTCGCGGACGGTCTCCGCGGTGATCACGCAGCGGCCGACGTCGTCACGGGAGGGCAGCTCGTACATCGTGT
>SKNP01000422.1 GCA_007120485.1 Nitriliruptoraceae bacterium | reverse complement strand
TCCACGCGGCGATCGCCGCTTCCTGCACGAAGTCCGGCGAGGCGGTGCCCACGTTGGGACGCAGCACCCGCATGCGCTGGATCAGCTCCGGGTCGCCGACGATCGCGCCGGAGCGGTAGCCGGTCATCCCCGACCGCTTCGACAGCGACACCAGCGCGAGCACCCCGGTGGGGTCCCCGTCGCACGCTTCGAGCACCGACGGTGCCGGCTGGTCGAACCACACCTCCTGGTAGCACTCGTCGGAGGCCAGCAGCAGGTCGTGCTCGCGGGCCACGGCGAGTTGTTCGCGGTACCAGCCGAGGTCCGCGGTCGCGCCGGTGGGGTTGTGCGGGTAGTTGAGCCACGCGATGCAGGCGCGCTGGAGCCGCTCGGTCGGCAGGTCGTCGAGGTGGAGCCGCCAGCCGCGCTCGGCGGTCAGGGTCACGGGGTCGGGGACGCCCCCAGCGAACCGGGTCCCGCGGTCGTACACCGGGTAGCCGGGCGTTCCGAACAGCACGTGACGCCGCGGGCCCTGCGGGTCGACCACGGCCAGCGGCAGGTGGAACACCGCTTCCTTGCTCCCCGCCGAGGGGACCACGTGCGCGTCCGGATCGACCGTGACGCCGTGGCGGCGGGCGACCCAGCCCGCGACGGCCTCGCGCAGCTCACGCTTGCCGGCGGCGGTGGGGTAGCGGCTGACCGGACCGACGGCCTGGACCAGCGCGTCGCGGATCGGCTGCGGCGTCGGCTCGTCCGGATCACCGATCGAGAAGTCGTGCAACGGCTGCCCGTCGGCGCGCAGGTCGTTGGCGAGGTCCTGGAGCCGTGCCAGCGGGTAGCCGCCGAGCTCGGCGAGGGCGGGGTTCGTGGTGACCATGGCGGGAGCCTACGGGGAGGCGACCTCCACTTCGACCTCGAGCACGCTCATCAGCTCGATCGCGTGACGGGCCTGCTCCTCGTCGGACGGGTCGACGGCGACGGTCGCGATCAGGTCGTCGGTGAGCAGGCTGACCCGCCCGGCGGGGTCGTCGTAGCGCTGGCCGCCGGTCACCGCCACCGGTTCGATCTCCTCGTCGTCGCGTCCCCAACCCAGCGCGTCGACGTCCTGCGGGACGGCGGGGTAGATCGTCAGGTCGCCCTCCAGGTTCGGGACCTGGAGGCTGTTGCGTTCCTCGACGACCTGCAGTCGCTCGTCCAGCAGGTGCACCTGTGGTACGCCGTCGTCGACCGAAAGCTCGAACCCGTCGAGGTGCTCGGCCAGCCCCTCGGCCAACGGCGCGTCGGTGGCGCGGTCGAAGCCCACGATCTGCGCCGCGACCTCACCGCGCTCCCAGGTGGCGACCTCGATGTCGGCGGCGGTGCTCACGAGTTGGAGCTCACCGTCCCAGCGCGGCTGCGGCGGCTGCTCGGCCTCGATGACGTCGTCGTCGAGGCGGGTGTGCAGCGGCCCCGATACCTGCAGGGTGACCTGATCGTCGGCGATGGTCAGCTGGTTGCCCGCACGGTCGGTGCTGACGGTCCCCGGTGGGGCCGTCACGGTCAGGGTCGCACCGCTGATCGTGCGGACCTCGGTCTCGATGGGCTCGCCGAACTCCTCGATCAGCGCATCGCCCGCCGTCCCGTCCGGGTCGGTGCCGCCCAGGTCGTCGCCGCCGGTGCAGCCGACCGCCAGCACGACCGTCGCAACCAGCGCCGCGATCGGCGTCCACGCTCGCCCGGCCGTCTGCGCGCCCGCTCCGCGGTTCGCGCCTCGTGAGGGCATCGCGTCGGTCCGCTCGTCGGTCGTCGGGGCCATGCCACGAGGGTAGGGACCTTCGCGAACCCACCCCACCGGCGGGGAACGGATCGGTGCCTTCATGGCGGTGCCGCACCCCGGGTCAGTCGGCGTTGCCCTCCCCGTGGGTGACCTCCCGGCTTCCTGGCGTGCCCGGTGCGCTCGGTAGGCTCCTCGGCCATGGACCCAGCCCGCACGATCCTCGTCCGATGCTCCGGACGCGACCGCCCCGGCATCACGACCGGTCTGCTCGGCGTGCTCGCCGAGGCCGGCGTCGAGCTCTACGACATGGAACAGGTCGTGGTCCGCGAACGGTTGTCGCTGGACCTGCTGATCGGTGCCGGGCAGGCCGACCATGTGCTCAAGGAGCTGTTGTTCCACGGGTGGGAACACGGCATCCAGCTGGATTTCGAGGTGGTGGAGCAGGCGTCCGAGCGGGCGAGCAAGCCGCGATCGGTCGTGACCGTCATCGGCAGCTGGTTGGCTCCGGGCGCGCTGCGTGCGGTGACCGGCGCCATCACCGCGGGGGGCGGCAACATCGACCGCATCCACCGCCTGTCGCGGTACCCGGTCGTGTCGTACGAGTTCGTGGTCGTCGACGGCGACATCGACGACATGCGTTCGAAGCTGGTCGCCGCCTCCCGGGAGCAGCACATCGACGTGGCGATCCAACGCGAGACCCTCGAGCGGCGCGCGAAGCGGCTCGTGGTGCTCGACGTCGACTCCACGTTGATCCAGGACGAGGTCATCGAACTGCTGGCCGAGCACGCGGGCTGCCGCGACGAGGTGGCGGCGGTCACCGCGCGGGCGATGGGCGGGGAACTCGACTTCGAAGCGGCGCTGCGCGAGCGGGTCGCCCAACTGGCGGGGACCCCTGCCAGCGCACTCGATGCGGTCGGCGACGCCGTCCGGCTCACCGCCGGAGCGCGGACGTTCGTGCGGACCCTCAAGCGGCTCGGCTACATCGTCGCGATCGTCTCGGGCGGGTTCACGGCCATCACCGACCGGCTCGCCGCCGATCTGGGGATCGACCACGCGGTGGCCAACGAGCTCGAGATCGAGGACGGCGTCATCACCGGACGGCTGCTCGGCGAGGTCGTGGACCGGCCCGGCAAGGCCGTCGTGCTCAAGCGCATCGCCGACGCCGAACAGGTCCCGCTCGAGCAGACCGTCGCGATCGGCGACGGCGCGAACGACCTCGACATGCTGGCCACCGCCGGGCTCGGCATCGCGTTCAACGCCAAGGCGGTCGTGCGCGAGCGAGCCGACACGGCCGTCTCCGTGCCCTACCTCGACGCGATCCTGTTCCTGCTCGGGATCCGCCGGGACGAGGTCGAAGCCGCCGACGCGGACGATCCCGCTGTGGTCCCCGAGGAGCTCACGGCCGTACCGGGCCTACCTCCGCGCTGACCCGCCCGGACGACGTCCTGCCGGCGCCCGTGTGCGCTCGGTCGTGACCCGAGCCGCCCTGGCCTGATCCGGTCGTGAGCGCGAGCTTCGCCGGGTGTGCCTCGCCATCGAGACACCGCTGAGACACCCGCGGGACACCCTTCCTCGTGGGGCAGTGTGGCTGTCCCGACACGGCCGCTCACCGCGCCGTGTGGACGTGGTGACCCGTGAAGGAGGCCGACGCCGATGCAACGTCTGCGCGCGCGGTTGCGTTGGAGCCAACAGCTCCAGCAGCTGCCCCCGTGGCTGCTCATGCTGCTGATCGCGAGCCTGTTGGTCGGTTGCTGGGCGCTGGTCTGGGCCGCCGGGGGTTCACGGACCGCGTTCCCGCACCTGTTCTACGTGCCGATCGTGCTCGCCGCCGTGCCGTTCGGCATCCGTGGTGGGGCGCTGGTGGGCGCGGTCGCGATGGTGCTGGCGGGACCGCTGATGCCCCTGGACGTCGCGGCGGGCGAGCCCCAGGAGGTGGTCAACTGGCTGGCGCGTGGAGGCTTCTTCATCGCGATCGGAGCGATCTCGGGGACCACCACCCGGGCGTTGCGTCGCAGCTTCGAGGTCGGGCTGACCGACCAACTGTGGGGTGAGGTCGAGGACGCGGGGAGCCGGCAGGGACTCGACGACGATCCCTGCTGGGCTGGACGCATCCGCCGGACCCTGGACCTGGGGACGTTCCACACGGTGTTCCAGCCGATCTACGGCCTCAGCTCGGGGCGGATCATCGCCGTCGAGGCGTTGACGCGTTTCGAGGACGAGCCGACCGCGCCACCGGACGTGTGGTTCGACCACGCCCGCCGTGCAGGGTTGGGGCTCGAGCTCGAGCTGGCGACCCTCGAAGCGGCCTTCGAGGCCAGCCACGACCGACCGGACGACGTCGCCCTGTCGTTCAACGCCTCACCGCAGCTGCTGACCGACCCCCGACTGCTGTCGCTGCTGCGTTCCGTCGACGGCACGAACCTCGTCGTCGAGGTGACGGAGCACGACGTGATCGACGACTACCAGCAGGTCTCGCGGGCGCTGGCGATGCTTCGCATGCTCGGGTTGGAGGTCGCGATCGACGATGCCGGTGCCGGGTTCGCGAGCCTGCGGCACATCGTCCGGCTCGAACCCGACCTGATCAAGCTCGACCGGAGCCTCACCCAGGGCCTGTCGGGAGATCCCGTCCGTCGCGCACTGGCCGACGCGCTGCTGCAGTTCGCTGAGCGGACCGACAGCCGGATCATCGTCGAGGGGATCGAGACGCCGTCGGATCTGGCCGCGTGGCGGGAGCTGGGAGCGCACGCGGCCCAGGGGTTCCTGCTCGGTCGCCCTGGGCCGCTGCCGTTCTCGCGGACCTTCCGGCCGCTGGAACGAGCCCGCTGAGCGGCTGTGCGCTACGGACGGCCGTAGCCGACGACCCCGCGGCGGGTGAGCCCGTCCTCGCGGATCCGGACGTTGTTGCCGCTGTTGGGGGCCTCGACGACCTTCCCATCACCGATGTACATGGCGACGTGGCTGATGGGCGAGTGGTAGAAGACCAGGTCGCCGGGCCGCAGGTCGCTGCGCGAGATCCGGGTGGTCGCCGAGTACTGGGCGCTCGAGGTCCGGGGCAAGCTCACCCCGGCGGCGGCCCACGCGTAGGAGGTCAGCCCGGAGCAGTCGAAGCTGTTGGGGCCACTGCCACCCCACTGGTACGGCTTGCCGAGCTGGGCGAGGGCGACGTCGACGGCTTCATCGGCGGGGGTGCGCTGCGCGGCGGCCGCTTCCTCGGCCTTCCGCGCCTCCTCCTCGGCCTTCCTCGCCGCTTCCTCGTCGATCTCGTCCTGCTTCTCCTGGCGCTCGTCGAACGGCTGGATCTCGACGCGCTCGACCATGTCGAGGGCGCGGGCGAGGAACATCGCGGCGTGGGCCCGCTGGACGGTGCTGCTGGCGCAGAAGGACGTCAGCCGCTCGGTGCAGCCGTTGGTGATCCCGTTCTCGGCCAGGGCGCGCACGGCCGGCTCGTGCACGCCGCCGATGTCGTCGAAGTAGGTGACGTCCTCGGTGGCGTCGGGGATGTCGAGGCCGCGGTAGAGCATCGTCGCGAGCTGCTCACGGGTGATGTCGTCGTTCGGGCAGACCCGCCCCTCGTCGCAGCCGGAGACCAGCTCGGCCTCGGCCAGCGTCTCGATCGCGGTGCCGTGCACGCTGTCCGCGGTGTCGCTGAACCGTTCACCCTCCACCGGCTCGAGCTCGAGGGCGCGGACCAGGAACGAGGCGGCCTGGCCCCGCGTGAGGTCGTCGCGGGAGCAGAACCGGTCGTCGTCGCAGCCTTGGACGATGCCACGCTCGACCAGTGACGCGACCGCGTCCTCGTGGCCGGTGTCGGCCGTGTCGGAGAACGTCCGCGTGTCGGCGGAGGCGGCCGGGGTGAGCAGCAGCAGCAGCGAGAGCAGGGCGGGGATCAGGACCAGCAGGCGACGCGGTGACATGGACGCTCCATGGCTCAGCGGCCGCAGTCCACCTAGGGGGTGTCCGCGACCGGGGTCTCGGGTCTCGGTGTTGCAGGACAGCCAGACCTCGGCGCCCGGATCTCCCCCACCCAGACGACCGTGCTGGCAGGTCCTCACCCGCGGAGAGCGCTGATGGGCAGCGACCCTGCGGCGTGGACCGCGGCGGAGGATGGTCGGTGGTCGTTCGATCTGCAGCCGCTGGCCGGACGAACGGACAGTGTCCGCCCCGGCTCGCGAGCGGAACGGGTCGCTGCTACTCGTTCCGTTCGCGGGCGTCAGCGAGGTGTTCGCGGGGTCGCGCACCGGCCGATGGCGTGGGGTTCGCTCGCCCGTAGATGCGCGAGATCGGGCCGTACGGCGATGATCCGGGCCGATCGGGCGGTCGGCGCTGGCGTCGGCGACCGCCCGCTACGAGAGCGGTCGTACGACCGCGCACGGTGATAGGTGGAGGCGGAGGCGTCGGGCTTCGATCCGCTCATCGAGACGTGCACGCCTCCATGCGGGCAACGCTCGACCCCGAGGACCGGGCCCGCCGTTGGCCGATCCTCCTCACACCTCGGTCGTCCACGAAGCCGCCTCAGCGCCGCTACAGCGCCGACCCGGACCCGGGAGCCGGTGATCGGGCGCCGTCAGCGCCCCTCGACCTCGACGGTGCGCTCCAGCACGTCGGTCCGGCGGACGATCCGCATCCCGGCGCGGCGGTACAGCGCGACCGCGCCCTCCAGGGTCACGTCATCGACCTCGAGCGCGACGCCGGTCAGCCCGTGGCTGCGGAACCCGGCGAACGCGGTGCGCAGCAGCGCCATGCCCACGCCGTGTCGGCGCCACGCGGGGATGACCCCGAGGTCGCGCACCCACCCGTCCTCCTCGGCGACGCCGGTGCCGGCGCGGCACAGCGCGAAGCCGACCACCTCACCGTCATGCTCGGCCAGCCACGACAGCGACGGGTCGATGGCGCCGTTGCGCTCCAGCCGGGTGGCCGTGAAGCCGTCGAGGTCGAGCGGGTCGTGCGTGGCGACGTCGGCGAACGCGGCCTGGTGCGCACGCCAGATGGTGTGGACGTCCTCGGACGCGTCGACCGAGCGGACGGTCACGCCCGTGGGCCAGGTGGGGCGGGGCGGCGGGGCATGCAGGTCCAGCCGCAGTTCGAGCAGGTGGCGGACCGCGGCGAAGCCGCGCCGGTCGAAGAACCGGCGGGCCTGCGCATCCCCATCGACCAGCGACGTGCGCAACGTCGCCTCGGGGAGCCCGACGTCCGCGGCCGCCGAGGCGGCATGGCGTGCCGCGCGACCGAGCAGGAACGTCGCCGCGCCACGGCCGACGTGGGCGGGGTGGACCTGCGCGTCGATGTGGAGCTCGAGCAGGCCGGTGAACGGATCCTCGAGCACGTCCTCCGCCGCGTAGGCCACCAGCGACGGGACGGCGGCCGGATCCTCCACCAGCGTGACCGCGTCCAAGGACGCGAGCCCGAGCCACCGCAGGCGGAGGTCCTCACGCCGGGTCGTGACGGCACCGATGCGCGACCGGGAGGCTGCCGCGAGCAGGTCGGCGACGGCGTCCAGGTCGTCCCAGCTGCCGGTCCGCAGCCGCAACCCCGCAGGCAACGGGGGTGACGGCAGCACCGGCACGGTCGGTTCGGGCGTGGTCGGGTCGCTCGCTCGGGGTCGTCAGCCATGCTAGGGCGACTACCCTCCACGATCGCCGTCCGGCGACGATCCCGCCGCCGGTTCCACGCTCGAAAGGTCCCGCGTGTCCCGCGTCACCGTGTACCACCTCACTCTGCCGAAGCGGCTGCCCCTCATCGAGGAGGACGGGCTGCGGACGCGGGCGGACCTGTCGTCGCTGTACGGGCCGGTCGGTGAACTCGACCAGGCAGCCCCCGGCACCTACGCCCATGGCAAACGCGTCTCCGGTTGGACCTCGCTGGATCACGCGATCAGCCACGTCGAGGACCTCGGCGGGGGTCTGGTGACCTACACGGTCGACCCCAAGCGGACGTTGGCCAACCGCGCCAGCGAGCGCGTCGGCGACGTGGCGGCCTACTGGGATGGCGCGAAGCCGCTCAGCGACTGGCTCGAGGCCGGTGACCTCCCGGAGGACCTCGAGGTCCACCAGAACGTGCCCGTCCGCGCCAAGCGGTTGGAGCTCAAGGCGCCGCGGGTCACCGACGAGCAGCTCGGTGACTTCGCGCCGCTGGTGACCGCCGTCGCCGACGAGGACCGGCTCTCCGCCAAGGCGTTGATGCACCTGGCCGTGATCGCCTCCGACGCGGAGTTCGACACCCCGGTGTTCACCGCGGCGTGCGCCCTGGCCTGGCGCGACGAGCCGGATGACGACCGGCTCATCCGTGAGCTGATCGACATGGACCCGGACAAGGTGGCCAGCGCCGCCCTCGCCGAGCACGGCGTCACGGCACCCGACGCCACCGCGAAGCTCCGCGAAGCGCTCGACGAGACCCGCGAGTGGGCCGACCAGAACGGCATGGACCACGGCCAGGGGTTGTTCGCCCGGACCGCGGCGATCCTCGACGAGCTCCCGGCCAAGGTGGCGTGAACGTGGCGAGCGCCTACAGGCTGACGATGTTGAGCTGGGCGACCCGGGGGTCGTCGTCGTTGCCCTCGAGTTCGTAGCGAACCCGCTGGCCGAACCGGAGCTCCTGGAGACCGGACGCGGTGAACGCCTCCCGGTCGAAGGAACGCTCCAGCAGCCCGTCGTCGACGAGCGTGCCGGTCCCCGACGCGGGGTCGAAGTCCTTGATCGTGCCCTGCGGCATCGGTTCCTCCTCGCGACAGCCGGCGCGAGCAGGCAGGATAGCCACGTGGCAAGCTCGCTCCGTCGCCGGATGGATGACGGGGGCGCCATCCGGCGACCGGTCGGTCGTCGCCCGGTCGTCGGCCGGTCATCGGTCAGTCATCGGTTGGTCAACGAACCAGAGGGAGGCGCCGTGAGCGACGCTCCAGGCAGCGGATCCGAGTCCGACGACCAGCGGCCGTCACCGCCCGGGTCGGGCCCCGGTGGATCGCCGGGCTCGCCCGACCGTGACCCGAGCGGGTCGGCGGCGCCCGCTGACCCCACGGAGCCGACCGGCTCACGCCGTAGCCGGCGGCGAGCGGCTGCGGCCGAAGGCGAGACGCCACCTGACGCGGCCGGTCCGCCCTCGGACGTCCCCCCGGAACCGCCGACCCCGTTCACCCAGCACCTCGGTCGGTTCTTCATCGTGGTGCTGGCGGTGCTGTTCGGCATCTTCGCGGTCGCCAACAGCCAGCCGGTGGACTTCTCCTGGGTGTTCGGTGAGACCGAGGTCCGCGACGACCCGACCGGGCCAGGGGAGATCGGCGGGGTCCCGCTGATCGTGCTGCTGTTGGTGACCTTCGCGTTGGGCGCCCTGATCGGCGCGTTCACCGCGTGGCAGTTGTCACGGTCACGCAGGCGCCGGGGCGACGACGGGTGATGAGCCGGTCCGTCGACCCCGGGTGACACGGCGCTCGTCCTGACGGGTCAGGAGCCGGTCCGTCGTCTTCGGGTGACGCGGCGTTCAGCCGACGCGGGAGCCGCCACCGAGGAGCCGGGGCAGGACCCGGGCGGTGCGGGGACCGAGTTCCACCGCGTGCAGCGCGGCCAGGTCGGTCCAGGTGTCGATGTCGTGGTGGAAGCCGTCCCGCTCGATGGTGGCCACGGTCAGACCGGCCTCGGCCGCCTGTCGTTGGTGGCGTGCCGCGGAACCGGGCCCGAACGCGGTCGGGATACGCGCACCCGTCCGCCGCAGCAGCCCGCCGGTGCCGCCGGCGTTGGTCGGGGCGACGACGACGTGTCCGTCGGTGGCGAGCAACGCATCGATGTCCGTGCTGGTCAGCCGCGGCAGGTCGGCGGGGACGATCAGCACGTCCCGGTCGGCCGGGACCCGGCGCGTCGCGGCGGCGAGCGCATCGTCGAGGTCGTGGACATCCGGAGGGTCGAGGACGACGGGGACGTCGACGCCGGCCGCGACGGCGCCGGCGGCGGGTCCGGCGGCGGCGATCAGGAGGCGATCGACCGACGATGCCTGCAGCGCCGCGACGACGTCGCCGAACATCGCGATCGTCAGCTCCGCTCGTTCGTCCGGGCAGAGCGCGCTCGACAGCCGCGTCTTGCCGACGCCGGGACGGCGGAGCGGGACGATCGCGGTGACCTCGGAGCGCATCCGCGACAGGGTAGTCCCGGCGGTTGCGCCGTCCGGGGACGGCCGAGGCCCGGAGGCCGAGTAGCCTGCGACCAGACGCTGCCGGTCCGCGCGGGCTCGACCCGCCCCCGGCTCGTCCCCGTCGATCGGGCTCGTGGGAGGTGCGCCGATGGCCGATGTCGCCGTCATGGGAGCCGGATCCTGGGGCACCGCGGTCGCCCTGATGTGCGTCGACGCTGGACAGGACACGATCCTCTGGTCGCGGCGGTCCGAGATCGCCGACGAGGTCACCAACGAGCACACCAACACGAGCTACCTGCCGGACGTCGAGCTCCCGGTGGCCCTGACCGCCACCGATGACCCCGAGCGGGCACTGATGGACGCCGAGGTGGTGGTCCTCGCGGTGCCCTCGACCGGCATCGAGGACCAGCTGCGTGCCTGGGGGGCTCGCATCCCGGCGGACGCGTCCGTGGTCAGCCTCATCAAGGGTGTCGACGTCGACACGCGCCGGTTCGGCAGCCAGGTCGTAGCCGACCACCTCGGCGGCGATCCCGACCGGGTGGTGGTCCTCAGCGGCCCGAACCTGGCGCGGGAGTGCGCGGCACGGCTCCCGGCGGCCAGCGTCGCCGCCAGCCCGTCGGACGACCATGCGAAGCAGGTCCAGACCCGGCTGATGGCCCCGTACTTCCGGGTCTACACCAACGACGACAAGGTCGGGGTAGAGGTCGCGGGCGCGGTCAAGAACGTGATCGCGCTGGCTGCCGGGATGGCGCATGGCATGGGCTACGGCGACAACGCCAACGCTGCGGTCATCACCCGCGGCCTGGCCGAGATGACCCGGTTGGGGGTCGCCCTCGGTGGCCGGCCCCTGACGTTCGCCGGCCTGGCTGGTGTCGGGGATCTGGTCGCCACCTGTACCTCGCCGCAGTCGCGCAACCGCACCGTGGGGGAGCGGCTGGGCCGCGGAGAGGCGCTGGACGACATCATCGGGTCCATGAACATGGTCGCGGAAGGGGTGCGGTCCTCGCGGGCCATCCTGGCGCTGGCGGACTCGGTCGGGGTGGAGATGCCGCTCACCGCCGGGATCGTGGCGGTCTGCCACGACGGCGTCGACCCGGCCGAGCTGCGCGCATCGCTCCTCGCGCGCGAAGCCAAGCCGGAACTGCACGGACTGGACGGACGCTGAAGGCTCCGCCCGTGCCTCCTGCTCGCACATCGTCGGCCGACCTGGCATCGTCGACGTGCAGATGCACCGCCGCCGTCGGCCGGTGCCAGAGGGGAACCGTGTGAGCATGCCGGGCATCGTCATCGTGCTGGACGGGCCGGTGCAGGTCGGACGCAGCACCACGCTGCACGCGCTGCAGGAAGCCTGGCCGCGGGTGCGGTCCGGACCGCTGCTGGAGGTCGGGCTCGACGCCGCGGTCGCGGCGTTCGGACCCACGGCCGGCCGATGGGAGCAGCTGGTCCTGCCGCGCATCCCTGCCGAGGGAGGCGACCACCGGCGAGCGGTGTACGGCCCGCTGGGTCGCGAGCTGGTCCCGGCGATGCACCGGGCCGCCGCCGCGTGGGCCACCGGCGGGTTCGATGTGGTGCTCGACCACGCGCTCCTCGACCGGGCGATCGCCACCGACCTCGAGGAGGTGTTCGCCGGTCTGACGGTGGTGCATGTCCACCTGACCTGCGACCCGGACGTGTTGGAGGACCGCGAACGTGAAGCGGGTCATCCGCCAGCCGGGACCGCACTCGCGCAGCTCGTCGCGATGCGTGACGGACCCGTCGGCGACGTCGAACTCGACACCGCCCAGACGTCCACCGAGGAACTGGTCGAGGTGATCCTCGCCGAGGTCGGCCGCCGGTTGCGTCACTGACCCTCGGCGCCGCCGACCGCAGGCGAGGGGCCCTCGGCGCCGCCGACCGCAGGCGAGCTGCCCGGTCGGTGGCAAGCCGCCAGGGGCCAGCGGTCGACGAGCAGCCCCGGGACGGTCAGTCGAACGAGATGCCCAGCGCTTGGGCGATCTTCGTGGTCTGCTCCATCACCCCGTGGGTGAACTCCGCGGCGTCGGGCCCGACCCGGTTGACGTCGTCCCACCGGTCAGCGATCCCGTCGATGTCGGGTACCCCGTCGAAGGTGACGCCCTCGCCTTCGAGGATGGCGACCCTGGCGATGTAGCCACCGCCGACCGAGTAGATGCGTCCGGTGTCCTGGCAGGTCTCGGACGCGAGGTAGCCGACCAGCGGGGAGACGTACTCCGGCTCGAGCCGTTCGAGCAGCTGCTCCGGCATCACGTCCTCGGTCATCCGCGACTTGGCGATCGGGGCGATGACGTTGGCGTTGATGCCGTACTTGGCGCCCTCGTGCGCAAGGGTGCGGGTGAGACCGACCTGTCCGAGCTTGGCTGCGGAGTAGTTGGACTGCCCGAAGTTGCCGTACAGCCCGGATCCCGAGGTGGTGTTGATCACCCGGCCGTAGCCCTGTTCGCGTAGGTGTGGCCATGCCGCCCGGGTCACGTGGAACGCACCGTAGAGGTGGACCTTGAGCACCAGGTCCAGCTGTTCCTCCTCGAGCTTGGCGAACGACACGTCGCGCAGGATGCCGGCGTTGTTGACGACGATGTCGACCCGACCGAACGCGTCGATGGCGGTCTGGACGATCCGCTGGCCACCCTCCCAGGTGTGGACGCCGTCGTAGTCGGCGACCGCCTGCCCCCCGGCGTCCACGATCTCCTGGACGACCTGGTCGGCCATCTGCGAGCCGCCTCCCGAGCCGTCCCGACCGCCGCCGAGGTCGTTGACCACGACCTTCGCGCCGCGGCTGGCCAGGAGCAGCGCGTGCTGGCGGCCGAGGCCACCGCCGGCTCCGGTGACGATCGCCACCCGTCCGTCGAAGTCGATCTGCGCCACGAGGGTCCCTTTCCAGCGGTCTCGATCTCTCGTCCCGTTCGGCTCGTTGGTGCGAGCCGCGGTGACCCTACCGCGGCGAGACGTCGACGCCGGAACCGTTCCGTTCCACCGTGCCTCGCCCCGCGGATCGAGCGACGCCGATTAGGCTCCCGACGCCCGTGTGCACCGTGGCGTGGCCTCCGCTCCCGGAGCCTCGCCGAGGGAACCCG
>SKNP01000063.1 GCA_007120485.1 Nitriliruptoraceae bacterium | reverse complement strand
GAGGGGCACGCGCTCGCCAACCACACCTACCGCCACGAGCGGCTGACCCGGCTCGGGGACAGCCAGATCGTGGCGACCGTCGGGGCCACCGACCGGGCGATCCGGCGTGCCGGGCCGCAGCCGCTCCCGCTGGTGCGCCCGCCGTACGGCGATACCAGCCCACGGGTGCGCGACGTCCTGGGCAAGGCCGGTTACGCCCACATCCTGTGGAGCGTGGACCCCCGCGACTGGGAGGCGACCTCCAGCCAGATCGCCCAGCGGGTGCTCGCCGGCATGCGGCATGGCTCGGTCGTGCTGCTCCACGACGGCGGGTCGAACGCGCCGAAGATGCTGACGGCGCTGCCACGCATCATCGACGGTGCTCACCGTCAGGGGCTGTGCTTCACCACCCTCGACGCCCGCGGGCGGCTGGTGCCCCCCGCGCCCCCGCCGGTGCCCGGGCCCTTCGGTGACGTCGCGGCGAGCCACACCCATGCGCCCGCGATCGCGCAGCTCAAGGGATCAGGCATCGTCGCCGGCTGCGGCCCGGATCGCTACTGCCCCGCTGCGCCCGTCACGCGTGCGCAGATGGCCACGCTGCTGACACGCGCCTTGCAGTTGCCCGCCGGGTCGGCCGCACACTTCCACGACGTGAGCTCGTCGTCCCCCCACGCGCCGGGCATCGGGGCGGTGGCCGCCGCGGGGATCACGGTGGGCTGCGCAGAGGACGCCTACTGTCCGAACGACGCGGTGCGCCGTGATCAGATGGCCTCGTTCCTCGCGCTCGCTTTCGAGCTGGAGTCGGGCCCGGTCGAGGTCTTCGTCGACGTCCCGTCGACGTCGGTCCATGCACCCGCCATCGGGGCGGTGGCTCAGGCCGGCGTCACGCGCGGCTGTCACAGCGACGGGCCCGCCTACTGCCCGGACGCGGAGGTCACCCGCGCGGAGATGGCGTCGTTCCTGGTGCGGGCACTCGACGTCGATGCCCGCTGAGCCACGCGCGTTGCCGCGAGGTGGCTGGTCGCTAGGGATGCGAGGCTCGGAGCTCCGTGGTCTCGATCCGATCGCGCCCGCCGTCCTTCGCCCGGTACATCGCGCGGTCGGCGGTCAGGTGCAGGGCGGAGACGTCGATGCTGTCGTCCCCGGCCATGGCGATGCCGATGCTGGCGGAGACCGACACGGTCGGATGGCACGCGGCGATCGCTGCCCGGATCCGCTCGGCGACGGTCTCTGCGACCTCCCGGTCCGCATCGAGGAGCACGATGGCGAACTCCTCGCCACCGGTGCGGGCGACGACATCACCCTGGCGGACCGCGCCGCTGATGGCATGGGCCGCCTCGACCAGGACCTCGTCGCCGACGGCGTGGCCGTGGCGGTCGTTGACGTGCTTGAAGTGGTCGAGGTCCGCGACCAGTACCGCGGTCGGGGCGCCGGTCTCCGCCCCTCGGAGCAGGTCGTCGACCGAGGCGGAGAACCCTCGCCGGTTGAGCACCCGGGTCAGCGGATCATGGGTCGCCAGCCGCTCCAGTTCGTCGGCGAGGGTGCGCAACTGCCGGCGCTGGTCGATGCGCGCGTTGGCGACCCAGGACGTGGCCAGGCCGGCCAGGGTGAACTGGGCGACCCAGACGATGGACGCGCTCGACAGCAGGGGACCGGCGATCGCGCTGCCGACCAGGTGGCCGACGGCAACCATGACGCAGATGGCCGCGGTGGCCTTCGGTGCGTTGGCGACCGCCAGGCACAGCGGGAGCAGGTACAGCGCGTTGAGTGGGCTGGTCGCCCCGCCGTCGAGCGCGATCCAGGCCGTCACCCAGGCCATCGTCGTGCCGACGCTGATCAGCCCACCGATCCCGCGTCGCAGGCGCGTGGCGAAACCCGGGGTACCGACCACGCCGAAGGCGATGCCGTAGGTCAGTGGGATCGCCATGAGGATCGACAGCGTGCCTCGGTTCGGCCCGTCAGGGGTGAGCCAGACGTAGCTGAGGGCGGAGATCGTGGCGACCGCGATCATGGTCACGGTCGCTCGGAGCTCCGCGAGGTGGCGGGCCGACGTCTCGGACCGATCAGCCTCGGACCGCTCGGTCCCGGCCGCCGGACCGGCGTCCGCCGCTGCGGCCGGATCGTTGCTCGCTTCGGCTACCACGTCCCGACCTGCTCCTGGCTCGGTTCGGCCATCCTCCGACCGATCCACGCTGGCTCCCTGACGGCGAACGGTCCGCTTGGCGGACCGGCGGTTCCCGTCCGTGGCCGTTCCTGTCGGCCGCGCTGGCGGAACTTCAGTGGCGGATGCTCCCGGACCCGCCACGCGCACCGGCTGGCGCGTTGCGCCTACATCACGCCGCCCTCGGTCATGCGCTTGTAGTCGAGGACCCGGTCGAGGGTCTCCTCGGAGACGCCGTCCTCGAGCGCGACCTCGCGCAGCGTCTTGTCCTCCTTGAGCGCCTGCTTGGCGAGGGCGGCCGAACGTTCGTAGCCGATCTCCGGGACGAGCGCGGTGACCTGCATGAGCGAGCGTTCCACCGTCTCCGGGCCCTGTTGGGTGGCTTCGGTGCCGGCGAGGCACTTGTCCACGAACACCCGGCTGACGTTGGCGAGCAGCTCCTCCGACTCGATGACGTTGCGGGCCATCAGCGGGATCATCACGTTGAGTTCGAGCTCGCCCGACAGCCCACCGACCGCCACCGCGGCGTCGTTGCCGATGACCTGCGCCCCGACCTGGCGGACCGACTCCGGGATGACCGGGTTGACCTTGCCCGGCATGATCGAGCTCCCCGGCTGGATCTCCGGCAGCTGGATCTCGTACAGCCCGGTCCGGGGACCGGACGCCATCCAGCGCACGTCGTTGGCGATCTTGATCAAGCTGACCGCCACGGTCTTCAGCGCTCCGGATACCTCGACGAGCGCGTCGCGGGACCCTTGCGCCTCGAAGTGGTCCTCCGCCTCACGGAACGGCAGGCCGGTGCGCTCGGCCATCAGTTCGATGACCTGCTCAGCGAACCCGGGCGGGCAGTTCAGCCCCGTCCCGACGGCAGTGCCGCCCATCGCGAGCTCGTACACCGCGGCCAGGGAGCGCTCGACCCGCTCGCGGCCGAGCTCGACCTGGCGGGCGTACCCGTCGAACTCCTGACCGAGCGTGACCGGGGTGGCGTCCATCAGGTGCGTGCGGCCGGACTTGACGACGTCGGCCCACTCGTCCGCCTTCGCGCGCAGCGTCGTGGCGAGGTGATCCAGAGCCGGCAGCAGGTCCTTGTTCGCGACGCGGGCCACGGCCACGTGGACGGAGGTCGGGAACGTGTCGTTGGACGACTGCGATGCGTTGACGTGGTCGTTGGGGTGGACGCTGGTCGAGTCCAGACCCTCGCCGAGCAGCTGCTTGGCCCGGTTGGCGACGACCTCGTTGACGTTCATGTTGGTCGAGGTGCCCGAACCGGTCTGGAAGGTGTCCACGGGGAAGTGGTCATCGAGCTTGCCGTCGATCACCTCGTCCGCTGCGGCCTTGATCACGTCGGCGATCCGCTCGTCGACCACGCCCCGCTGGGCGTTGGCCGTGGCCGCGGCCCACTTGAGCATCGCGTGCGCACGCACCACCTCGGCGGGCACGGGCTGGCCCGAGACGGGGAAGTTCTCCACCGCCCGTTGCG
>SKNP01000528.1 GCA_007120485.1 Nitriliruptoraceae bacterium | reverse complement strand
TCGAGCAGCACGTCGACCACGTGATCCTCGGCGGCGCCTGGTACGGGGTCGGTCAGCAGCGGCTCGCCGAGAACCTGTGGGCGATCCTGGAGACCTTCGGCCGCCCCTGACCGACCCGCGGACCCAGACCTCACGCGGCCGCGTCGACCTCCGGCCGGTCAGCGCGTCACGCGACGGTGTCGACCTCTAGCCGGTCAGCGCGTCACGCGGCGGTCCCGACCCGTGGGGCGACCGGGATGGTGGCCCAGCGCGCGGCCGTCCGCGCGGGATCCGTGGACCAGCCGAGCACCTGCGGAGGTTCGATCCGCTGGCGACGGGTCGTGCCCACCACCTCGACGTCCACCAGCAGGGTCGGGCGGGCTGCCGCGCGGCGGAGGCAGTCCGCATCGCCGACGAACGTGCCGGTGACCACCACGGAGAGCTGGTCGCCGGTTCCGAGCTGCACGCCGTCGGTCACGGAGACGCCGTCGGCGACCGCCGGTCCGCGGGCGTCGAGGACGCGGGTGTCGTCGATGCGCCAGCCGCACGCGACGTCCTCGCGCGAGCGAGAGGCCGCCACGTCGGTGACCCGGACCGGCAGGGGGCCGCGGTGGGCCAGGTCGAAGCGGATCTGCGCCGTGGTACCCGGTTGGAACCGCGCGACCGACCAGATCCGTTGGTCATCGCGCTCGATGATGACCGGGTCGCCGGAGGCGACGACCGACCCGGTGTCGTCGACGACCTGCACGCCGGAGGAGAACAGCGTCGCGGTCAGCGCCGCGGCCGCGACGCCGGCGACCGTGAGCCATCGACGGCGGAGGTGGTTGGTCGTCCCCATCGTGCGGTGCTCCTGAGGCCGCGGTCGCCGGCTCGATCGCCGGTCTGGGGCGACGGTCGAGAGCGGTCCAGTGCGTGTCAACGTCCCGATGTGCCTCGGCAGCGGTTCGGTGCCGGCGCGGCCGGGGTTGCCCGACGGACGGGGCGTGCCCGCTGCGCGCTCCGGGGGGCGTGCGATGTGCACGGCCCGGCGGGTGGCCGTTGGTCGGCGACGACCGCGCGACGGCGCCGGGGCCCCCGCGGCTAGCCTCGTCACGCGGTCGGGCGACCCGGCCGGAGCGAGCAGAGGAGCCCCACCGTGTGCGGGATCATCGGGATCACGGGTCGCGACGACGCCGTCGAGGGGATCGTTGCGGGCCTCAAGCGGCTCGAGTACCGCGGCTACGACTCCGCCGGGGCGGTGATCCCCGATGGCCAGCAGCTGCGTGCGGTCAAGCGGGCCGGCAAGCTCGAGGAGTTCGTCCACGCGCTCGAGGGGCAGCCGATGGCCAGCACCTGCGGCATCGGCCACACCCGCTGGGCGACCCACGGCGCCCCGACCGACCGCAACGCCCACCCGCACCTCGATCCCACGGGGCGGGTCGCGGTGGTCCACAACGGCATCATCGAGAACTACCAGCTCCTCAAGGCCGAGCTCGGCGACGTCCGGTTCGCCTCCGACACCGACACCGAGGTGGTCGCCTACCACGTCGCCCGCGAGCTCGACGCGTTGGACACGCCGGACCTCGCTGAGGCGGTGCGACGGACGGTTCGCCGCCTGAAGGGCGCGTTCGCGCTGTGCTTCGTCGCCATCGACGATCCCGAAACGATCGTGGTCGCCAAGAAGGAAGCGCCGTTGATCGTCGCGCACGCCGACGGGGTCGGCTACTGCGCCTCCGACGTCGCGGCGTTGATCGCCCACACCCGCGATGTGGCGGCGCTGCTCGACGGCCAGGTCGCGGTGATCCGACCGGACGGGCTGGAGATCACCGATGTCGACGGCAACCCGGCGCAGCCGCACGAGTACACGGTGCACTGGGACCTGGAGGCAGCGGAGAAGCAGGGCTACGACAGCTTCATGCTCAAGGAGATCTTCGAGCAGCCGCAGGCCGTCCACGACACGCTGCTGGACCGGCACACCGCCTCGGAGCCCGGGGCGGCCCCAGCGCTCCACCTCGACGAACTGCACATCGACGAGCGCGAGCTGGCCCGCATCGACAAGGTGTTCATCCTGGCGTGCGGCACGTCGCTGCACGCCGGCATGGTGGGCAAGCTCGCGATCGAGCACTGGGCCGGCATCCCCGTCGACGTCGAGGTGGCGAGCGAGTTCCGCTACCGCGACCCGATCGTGGACGCCCACACCTTGGTGATCGCGATCTCGCAGTCGGGCGAGACCGTCGACACGATCGCTGCCGCCAGCCACGCCCGCGATCAGCGCGCCCCGGTGCTGGCGATCTGCAACGTGGTCGGCTCGACGTTGGCACGTGAGGCCGACGGGGTGCTCTACACCCATGCCGGGCCGGAGGTCGGTGTCGCGGCGACCAAGACGTTCGTCACCCAGATCGTCGGTTGCCTGCTGACGGGGCTGTACCTCTCCCAGGTCCGTGGCCGGATGTTCGCGACCGAGACGGCCGACATCCTCAGCCGGCTCCAGCAGATGCCGGCGGCGATCGAGCAGGTGCTCGAGCTCGACGGGGAGATCCGGGAGCTGGCCGAGCGCTACAAGGACACCGATTACACCATGTTCATCGGCCGCCACGCCGGGCTGCCGATCGCCATGGAGGGGGCGCTCAAACTCAAGGAGATCAGCTACCTCCATGCGGAGGCGTTCCCGGCCGGGGAGATGAAGCACGGCCCGATCGCGCTGATCGAGTCGGGCTCGCTGGTCGTCGCGTTGGCGCCGGGCGGACACGTGTTCCCCAAGATGGTGTCCAACATCCAGGAGGTCCGCGCCCGCGGCGCCTCGGTGCTGGCGATCGGGACCGACGGGTCGGCAGCGGACCTCAAGGAGCATGCTGACCACGTCCTGACGCTGCCGGAACCGACCCACGAGCTCGCGACGACGGTGCTCAGCACGGTGCCGCTGCAGCTGTTCGCCTACCACGTCGCGACGTTGCGCGGCGAGGACGTCGACAAGCCCCGCAACCTCGCCAAGACCGTGACGGTGGAGTGATGCCGCCGACCGCGCTGCCGCTGCTCGATGCGGCGGCGGCGCGCGCCGGCGACCGGGCGGCCGTCGATGCTGGCGACACCTGGTCGGGGCTGATGGAGCGTGCGGCCGGCCAGTTGGCGCGGTGGACCGTGGCCGCCGGAGCGGGGATCGGCGACGACGTGGCCGGACCGTCGGGCGGGCGTGACGTCGGACCGTGGCCGACGTCGGGTCCCCGCGGGTACGGCCTGCGGGTGGCGCTGGTCGTCGGCAAGGGCAACAACGGCGGTGACGGTTGGGCGGCCGCGCGGCGGCTGACCCGCGAGCACGGCGCCCGGTGCTGGGTGGTCGCCGTCGACGGGGTGGACGTGGACGCGTCCGACGAGACGGTCGCCAACCGCACCGCCTGGCTCGCGTCGGGCGAGCGGACCTCCGCGGGCGTGGAGCACCTCGACGACGCGCTGGCGTGGTGCGACGTGGCCGTTGACTGCCTGCTGGGCACCGGGATCAGCGGTGCGCCGCGCGGGCCCGCCGGCGACGGCGCAGCGGCGTTGCTGCGGGCGCACGCTCGTGGGACGACCGTCGTTGCCTGTGATGTGCCGTCGGGAGTGTCGGCCGACGACGGGTCGGTGCCCGACGGGGCGGTCCGGGCGGATCTGACGGTGACGCTCGGCGG
>SKNP01000108.1 GCA_007120485.1 Nitriliruptoraceae bacterium | reverse complement strand
GCCGGCAGCCGCATCGTGGGGCTCGCGACCGAACTGTTGGCCGGCGAGGTGGGCCCGCTGTCGCCGATCGATGGGGACGTGTTCCTCGCGGAGGAGCCGCGCCGGGATCGGATCGTGCCCCGCGTCGTCCAGGCCGTCGCCGAGCGGGCGCCGGCGTACTTCGACATCCCGATCGACGAGGTGCAGGTCCTGGCACCGATGTACCGGGGCCCGAGCGGGGTCGACGCGCTCAACGCCGGGCTCAAGGAGGCACTGAACCCGGGGGAGGGGCGTCCCAGCGTGGCCGGGTTCCACGTCGGGGACCGCGTGATGCAGACCCGCAACGACCCGGACCTCGACATCGCCAACGGTGACGTCGGTACGGTCGTCGATCTCGACCGTCGCGGCGGGACGCTGCGGGTCGGCTTCCCGCGTGGTGAGGTCACCGTGAGCACCAAGGCGGCCCGGGACCTGACCCCGGCATGGGCCGTGACGGTGCACAAGGCCCAGGGCGGGGAGTGGCCGGTCGTGGTGCTGGTCATCGATCGCGCCCACCGGTCGATGCTGTGGCGGAACCTGGTCTACACCGCCGTCACCCGGGCGCAGCAGGCGCTGATCGTGGTCGGGCAGGCCGCCGCGATGGCCGACGCGGCCAAACACGATCGGCCGACCGACCGCCACACCGGGCTGGCGTGGCGGCTCCAACAGGCCGGACGGTGACGGGCTGATGGTTGCCGCCGCCGGCCGGACGGATCCCAGCGAACGCGCCGCCCTCTACGCCCGCCTGCCGCTGACCGCCGCGGACCGTTGGTGGCTGGACCTGGCCCGGGAGGTCGGGGGTGACGTGCTCGAACTGGGGGCCGGCGCCGGACGGTTGACGACCGCCCTGGCCGAGACCGGGGCGTCGGTCACCGCCGTCGAGTCCGACCCCGCGATGCTGGCGAGCTTGCGTGCCCGGGTCGGCGGTGCAGGCGGTGGGCCGATCACGGTGGAGGCCGCCGATGTGACGCAGCTGCCACACGGACCGGCCGCCACGCTGGTGATCCTGCCGACGTCGCTGCTCAACGAACTGCCCGACCCGGCCGCACGTCGCGCCGCGATCGCCGGAGCAGCGCAGCGGTGCGCCCCCGAGGGGTTGGTAGCGCTGCACCTGCTCGCGCCGTGGTGGCTGCACGATCCGCCGCCGAGCTCGGCTGGGCAGCTGCGGCCGCTCGATGGCGGGGAACCGGTGGAGGTCGTGATCGACCGGGGCGCGTTCGATCGGTGGCGTCTGCGCCGTGAAGCGACGCTGACCTACCGGTTCCCGGATGGCACGGTGGGCACTGACCACCTCGACGCGGCCGTGGTCCAGGGCGCGGAGCTGGATGACGCCCTGGCGGCCGCCGGTCTGGAACGGGTCACCGGCGCGGCAGCGGCCGACGCGACGCTCGAGCAGCTCGGCCTGAGACGGCCGGGTCCCGAGGCGGTCCAGCCGGAGGCGCTCGCCTGGCACGTGCTCGCGCGACCTCGGTGATCGTGCTGCGGCCGGTCCAGGTCGCCGGGCTCGGTCCGGATCAGGCCTGGGATAGGTCGGTCAGGGTTGAGCTGGGGATCGGTCCGTCAGGGTTGAGCCTGCGTTCGGTCCGTCAGGACCAAGCCTGCGCGGTCGGTCACGATCGAGGCGGGGATCGGTCGGTCCGGCCGAGCATCGGCGCGTCCCCCGTCTCGGGCTGGGCCGCTTCGTCAGGGACCATCGCCCACGCCTGACCGAACCGGCCCATGTAGGCGAAGATCCCGGCCCCGTCGTTCTGCACGATCTGCCCGTTGAGCCACCGTGCTTCGGGGTGGCACAGCAGAGCGACCGCTTCCGACGCGTCATCGGGTGTGGCCGCCGTCCGCATCGGGTGGGTCAGCTCCTCCGCGGCCTTCAGCTTGTCGTGGTAGGGGCCGGCCATGAGCTGGATCGACTCGGTGTCGATGTAGCCCGGCAGGATGCCGACCGCGGTCACGCCGAGCGGCCCGAGCTCACAGGCCAGGTACTTGACCAGCGTCTCCATGCTGGACTTGGCCGCGGCGAGCAGGCCGTGACCGGGGATGTAGCCGACCGTGTCGGCGCCGCTGACCGCGACGATGCGCCCGCCACGCGGCTCGAGCAGCGGGAAGGCCAGCTGGACCAGGAGCAGGAAGTGGCGCACGGTGATCGCGAAGGTCTTGTCGATCTGGTGCAGCTTGAGTTCCAGCAGCGGCTTGAAGGCCGTTGCCGCGGCGTTGGCGACGAGCACGTCGAGTTGTTCGCCCCGGTCCTGGAGCCGTGCGAACAGGGCGCGGACGCTGTCCTCGTCGAGCAGGTCGAGCTGCTCCGCTCGCGCACCGGGCGTGGCCGTCTCGCACGCGGCGACGACCTCCGCGGCCTCGTCCTCCCGTTCCCGGTAGGTGACGATCACCTGCGCGCCCTGCCCGGCCAGCCGTCGCGCGGTGGCAGCGCCGAGCCCGCGTGAGCCGCCGGTGATCAGGGCACGGGTCCCGGCCAGCGGTCGGGACGAGGTGGCGGCGGCGTTCGGGGCGGGGGTGGTCACGGCGGGTCCTCGCGCGCGGGGGACCGAAGCCTGCCAGATCCGCACGTCGAGGCCGGGAAGCGTCCGCGGCGGGCCAGCCGGGCCAGCCGGGTCAGCCGCGTGGTCTCGACCCGTTGGGCCCGGAGTCCGGGGAGGCCTGGCGCGTCGCGGCGCGCTCGGCGACGCTGCCGATCATCGGCTGCCACTCGGGGATCAGGCACATCAACAGCTCGGCGCTCAGGCCGCGCTCGAGGAGCCGGAGCACGACCGTCTCACGATGCTGCCTCACCACCACTCGCGGGTCCTCATCGGAGCCAGGTGTCTCGAGCCCTCGCATCGTTCGCTGGCCCACCGCCCGGTCCTCGTCGTCGGGGACCGAGCGGATGCTCGGTCCGTGTCGGCTGTTCATCGCCGCCCCCGTGTCGTGCGTGTTCCGGGTATCGGCACCGGCCGGTGCCCCCTTGACAGGACGCAGCGTGCTGGGCGACCACCGAGCGTGAAGATGCCGTGAGGAGCAGCGCGAACCGAGGTGACACCAGCCGGCCGACGCTGACCGCGGACGCCACGGACCACCTCGACGTCCCCGCGATCCGCCCGAGGGCGGTGTCAGCGCACGCGGTGTCCCGCGGCGAGTACCTGGCGACACCCGTCGCCGCCGGGCAGCGAGGTGAACCAACAGCGACCGATCGGATGTACGGTCCGACGACACGTCCGGACGGCGTCGAGGCCGGCGACCAGCGCTTGGTCGAACGCCTCGAGCGCCCGGACCGCATCGCGCGGCGGGACGCCCGAATCGGTTCCGCCGGGGGCGACGTCGAGGTCGAGTGCGGCGAGGTGGTGCACCAGATCGCAACGTTCGACCGCGTCGAGCGGAGCCAGCGCGCAGCCAGCTGCCGCGCAGCGTGCGACGTCCGGGTCGTGGCCGGTCGCGGTCAGCAGCGCGATCGCCGCTCGCACCAACCCGTTGCGGGCGTCCCAGGCCTGGTCGAGTTCGGCCGGCGCGGAGCACAGGAGGTCGAGCTGGACCCGGTCTGCGGACCGAGTGCTCACGAGCGGTCCGTTGGCCGACGGCGCATCGCCGTTCGTGGTGACCGTGTCGATCGGTGTG
>SKNP01000336.1 GCA_007120485.1 Nitriliruptoraceae bacterium | reverse complement strand
TCAGTATCCCGGCCACCTCGTCGTGGGTGTGCATGACCGTGGTCAGGTGGGCCATCGGCAGCAGCGAGGTCGCTTCGAGCACGTGCAGCACGACCTCATGGGTGAGCTCACGAGTGGACCCACCGGCGCCGTAGGTGACCGAGACGAACGAGGCACCGAGCGGCTCGAGTTCGTCGATCGTGGCTTCGAGCCGTTCGCGTCCCTGGGGGGTCTTCGGCGGGAAGAACTCGAACGAGGTCGTCGGGCCCTCGGCCAGCAGGTCGTGGATGCGGGTCACGTCGCTCCTCGGTGAGCTCATCGACGGGTGGCAGCACGCAACGAACGGGGCGGTCACCACCCAACGGGCGTTGCCACGGTCAGCGGTTGGCGACCAGCTTCATCCGGACGTCGACGGCGACGACACCGTCACCGTCGGGACGGACGAAGACCGGGTTGAGGTCGAGTTCGCTGATCTCGGGGAGGTCCTCGACCATGGCGTTGATCCGGAAGAGCAGGTCCTTCAGGGCGCCGACGTCGCCGGGCGGACTTCCCCGGTAGCCGTGGAGCAGCGGTTCCATACGCAGCCCGCTCAGCATCGCGTCGACGTCGGTGTCGGTCAGGGGCGTGACCCGCACGCTCACGTCACGCAGCAACTCGACCAGCGTCCCGCCCGCGCCGGTGACCACGATCGGCCCGAAGGAGGGGTCGTGCGTGACACCGACCACCATCTCGATGCCCTCGTCGATCATCTCCTGGACCAGGAAGTGCTCGGCCGCATGCCCGAGCTCCTGGGCGCGTAGACCGGCTCGCATCTCGCTCACCGCGTCAGCGGCCGCCTTCGGATCGTCGAGGCCGAGCCGAACTCCGCCGACGTCAGCCTTGTGGATCGCCGCCGCAGCCTTCACGGCGACGGGTGCGCCGATACGTGCCTGGGCCTCCGCAGCCTCCTCGGGGGTGGCCACCACCTCGGCGAGGGCGAGCGGCACCCCGTAGGCGTCCAAGATCCGTTGGGCCGTCGCCGAGGAGACCCACAGGCCCTCTCGCGGGTCCGTGGCTTCGGCCAGGGCGGCGTCGACCGTCCGGCTCGCGGTGTCGCGGTCGATACCCGGCGGTTCGACGACGTCGCCCAGGGGACGTCGCCGCCACTCCGCGTAGGTCGCGACGCGGCCCATCGCGCGGGCCGCGGTCTCAGGGAACGAGAAGGTCGGGATGCTCGCCTCGGCCAACGCAGCTGGCAACCCATGCGCGGACATGAAGACGCTGACGACCGGGACCTGACCTTCGCTCCTCGCGTTGGCCGCGACCAGTGCCTCCGCGACCGCGTCCGTGCCGCTGACCGCGGTGGGGATGAAGATCACGAAGATCATGTCGATCTCGTCCGCTGCGGAGAGGATCTCCAGCGCTCGCCCGTACGACTCCGGCGAGGCGGACGCGATCATGTCGACGGGGTTGCCCAGTCCGGCCTCGGCCGGCAGGAACTCCCGCAACTGCTCGATCGTGCGGTCGGAGAAGCGTGGCAGCTCCAGACCGTTGGACTCGAGCGCATCGGCGGCGAGGATCCCCGGACCGCCGGCGTTGGTCAGCACGGCGACCTTGCGGCCGGCTGGCAGGCCCTGGCTCGAGAGCAGGGTGGCGACGTCGAACAGTTCCTCCAGGGTGTCGGTGCGGATCACCCCGGTCTGGCGGAACAACGCGTCGACCGCGCGCTCACCGGAGCCGATGGCCGCCGTGTGCGATGACGCCGCGCGGGCACCGGCGGCGGTCCGTCCCGACTTGACCGCGACGATCGGCTTCTTGCGTGACACC
Organism: Nitriliruptoraceae bacterium; assembly: GCA_007120485.1. GTDB lineage: Bacteria > Actinomycetota > Nitriliruptoria > Nitriliruptorales > Nitriliruptoraceae > SKTG01. The sequence continues at coordinate 1,840 of SKNP01000336.1, read as the reverse complement.
CGGCGGGCGATCCGCGAGAACTTGCGCGGGTTGCCGAACGACTCCAGGTACATCAGGATCACGTCGGTATCGGCGTCGTTCTCCCAGTACAGCAGCAGGTCGTTGCCGGAGATGTCGGCCTTGTTGCCCACCGACACGAACGTGGAGATGCCGAGGCCGAGCGCGTGGACATGGTCGAGCACGGCCAGGCCCAGGGCGCCCGATTGCGACGACATGGAGACTCGTCCCGGCTCGGGGAAGGTGCTGGAGAACGTGGCGTTCAACCGCACGTCCGCCGCGCCGTTGAGCACGCCCATGCAGTTCGGCCCGACCAGCCGCAAGCTGTGGCCGTGGGCCCGGCCAGCGAGGTCGTCCTGAAGCTCCGCGCCCTCCGGTCCGGTCTCGGCGAACCCCGCCGTGACGACGCAGACCGCTCCGACCCCGAGCTCCCCGGCCTCGTCGACCACCTGGTTGACCAGCGAGGCCGGGACGGCGACGACGACCAGGTCGGGGACCTCCGGGCAGTCGCGCAGGCTCGCGTAGGTCGCGACCCCCTGGACGTAGGGTGCGTTGGGGTTGACCGGGTAGACCACGCCGTGGAACCCGCCGCTGAGCAGGTTGTCGACCAGCAGGCCACCGATCGCGGTGCGGTCGCGGGACGCGCCGACCACGGCGACCTTCTCGGGCCGGAGGAACCGGCGCAGGGCCGCCTCGGCAGCCTGCCGTTCCTCCTCGGCCACCACGCTCAGGAACCGATCGGTGATCGTGGTCTCCAGGTCAGACCGCACGACGCCGCCATCGTGCCCGGAGCGGTACTCCAACCCGAGTTCACGGACCAGGTTCAGCATCCGCACGTTGTCGGACAGGATGTCGCCCGACAGGTGGGTGATCCCGGCATCCGCAGCGGCCAGCGCGACCTGACGGACCAGCACCGTGCCGACCCCCCGCCCCTGCTCGGCGTCCTCGACCAGGGCCGCGAACTCCGCGTGGTCGCGTTGGTCCGGGTCACGTTCGTAGCGGCCGACCCCGATGATGCGTTCGTGGTCGCCCCGCCCGCGGGTGGCCACGACCGCGTACTGCAGCGACGGATCGAGGTCGGTGAACCGGCCGACGTTGTGCTCGTCGAGGTTGAACGGGCCGAGGAACCGCAGCCGTCGGGACTCCGCCGAGGTCCGCGCCCACATCCCGAGCATCCGCTCCTTGTCGTCGGGTCGGATCGGACGGATGCGGACCGAGGTGCCGTCCTTGAGGACGTGGTCGAACTCGTGCTCCATCGGCGGCTCCGTGGACGGCTCGGCGGGTGAGACGGGCCCATCCTGACCGCTCGAGGCGCCGGACGCCACCTCGCCGCCCGCGTGGACGCTGCCCGCATGGGTATGGCGTGCGGCGTGCGACGGCCGACGGACCCTTGTTTGTTGGTCATCGAGCGTGCAGCATCGTGGTCAGCACCCCGGTGCGACCCCCGGTGCGACCACGGTGTGACCGTAACGAGAGGGCCCGACGTGGACCGCGACGAGACCCGCTACGCCGCAGCGGAGCAGCAGCTCGACCGGATCGATGACGCGAGCGAGCGGCCGACCCGCGATCCGAACGATCCGACCCCGACGATCGCGACCGACGACTACGGGGTCCACCTCGACGACCCGGAGACCGACCTGCTCGACGACGACCTGGATGCCGGGTTGCGCGACGACGCGGAGGCGGACGCGCTCGATGTCATCTCCGAGATGTTCAACGCACGTGACCTCGATGGGCTCCTCGACGTGGTCGCGCACGATGGCGAAGCACCGGGGCTCCTCGGCTACGACCGCAACAACCTCTCCGATGCGGTCGAGGACCTGTGGCAGCGACGCCCCACCTG
>SKNP01000087.1 GCA_007120485.1 Nitriliruptoraceae bacterium | reverse complement strand
GAAGTTCGCGCCGACGAGTGGACTCGTGGCCGTGAAGTTGATGTGATCGGAGATCAGCGCCGGATGCCCAACCGGTAGGTCGGGGGTCAGGCTCCCCGCCGCGTTGGTGAGCACGACGGTTGAGCAGCCGGCGGCTGCGGCGGTGCGCACGCCGTGGACGGCAGCGGCGGCCCCATGGCCCTCGTAGAGGTGCGTCCGCCCGACGAACACGAGCGCCGCCCCGCCTGAACCTTGGACGATGCGGACCTCGCCCGTGTGCCCCGCGGCGGCCGGGCGAACGAAACCAGGCAGCTCGGTGGTCTGCAGGGTCTGTACCGGCGCTCCGATGGCGTCAGCAGCGTCCTTCCAGCCTGAACCCATGACGAACGCCGCACGCAGATCCAGATCACCAACGCGTCGGCGCAGCTCCTCTGCGGCCTCGCTTGCGACCGCCTGCGCGGCGGCCAGCGCATCCTGGGGGTCCTGATCCGTCGTCATGACGAGCTCCTCGTGTCCGTGTCAGCCGACCGTCACGGCGAGCCGTCCGGTCGGCTGACACGGTCGCGATCGATGGCGTCGTTGCACACCCGGCCAGCGTGCGCCCGCGTCGTGGGGGCTCCGATCGTCTGATCGTCGTGATCCTCCCGATGGGTCACGGCTGCCGCAGTAGGTGGATCGCGACCAGCAGGTACCAGAGGTCCGCGATGGTGTTGAACAGTCGCTGCTGAGCGCCGAGCCACTGAGGGAGGACGCCGAGGTAGCGGATCGCGAACCCGGCGACCGCTACGCCACCGAGCGTCCATGACCAGGCGGCGAGCCGCGGCGCGACCTGGCGCAGCCGCCACGCGAACGCGAGTGGCGCCGTCACCAAGGACGCATAGCCGACACCCGCGGTGATGGTGTGCGCCGTGTCGTTGAAGGCCGACCCGGTTCCCGGACAACCGGGCGAACAGGGCGCCCCGACCACCAGGACGGTGAACACACCGGAGGTGACCACCAGCAGCGGACCGAGCCGGCCCGTCCCCGGAAGCCCGCGATCGAGTGCCGGCCCGAACGCGATCAGCGCGACCCCGGACAGCAGCAGACCAGCGACGACCCACCCACGTGATGTCCAGGGAGCCCCCAACTCGAACAGTTCGCTGATGGCCTGTTCACGAGGGTCGTACCCGTCGCGTACCGATCCGGCGAGCCACCATCCCCCGACGTAGGCCCCGAGCCCCACGATGGCGGCGATCGCGGCCACGCGAACCGACCGGTCCTGACGAGCCTGCGGACGGTCCAACCCGATCCCCGCCACCTCGTCGCCCTCCTGGATCCCGGTCGATCCGTTCACCGGGCAGACGGTAGCGGTGGCCCCGGCCGGGCAGGCCAGCGAGTTGCAGGACCTCCACAGCCCCACCACCGGATCAGAACGGTGGATCCGGGCTCAGGATGTGGTGAACGCCCAGGTGAAGCTCCCGCCGTCCTTGACCAGGGCCACCCGGACCACGTCGGTGCTCGGTCGGACCTGGAGGGCCACGGCGAGGGGACCGTCGTTGGCGGCCATGACCCCGTCGACGGTGTAGGTGACCGACTGCGCCCCCAGCGCCGCACGGGTGACGTCGACGTTGGCGAACCGCCGGTCCCCGACCTGGACGTAGATGCTGGTCAGGCTGCCCTCGACGCTGAGCGAGCCCGATAGCCGTCCCTCGATGGTGGCCGGGGTGAGCCCGGCCGCCGCGCACGTCAGGTCCGCCCCCGCCGGGCCGGCGACGACGTCTGTGCAGGTGAGGACATCGCCCAGGCTGACGGCGTCGATGAGGTCTCCCTGGGTCGCCTCGACGCCGTCGAGGGTCACGGTCGCGTCCGTGGCGAGACGGAGCTCCTGGAAGCCGTTGTCCCGGAACAGGGTGACCCTGTCGGCGTTCGCCGCCGCGAAGGACGACCCGGTGACCGTCGATCCCTGCACGACGCCACGGATGGTCGTCGGCTGCTCCAGGGACGCCGGCCACAGGCCCTGGTCGAGCAGGACCTGCGCCGAGCGGGCGAGCAGTGTCGCCACTTGGCCGCGCTGGATCGGGTGCACGTACCCGAAGCGTGTCGGGGTCTCACCGGCGACGACCCCGAGGGTGGTGAGGACCTCGATCTGCTCGCCGAAGGCCTCGCCCAGGTCGGTGAACGCGGTCTCGCCGACCGCCTCCGGCAACTCGACCTCGAGCAGCACGTGCGCACCGTGGAGCACGCCGGCAGCCTGGGACCGGGTCAGGTACTCCTGCGCCTGGTAGCTGCCGTCGAGGCCCTGCACCAGGCCGAGCTCGGCGAGCGCGAGGATGGCCCGACCGTGGGTGCTGTCCGGGTCGACGTCATCGAAGGGGTTCCCGAAACCGGCGGTGGGCAGCGCAGCCAACGACGGGTCGGCGACCCGGGCGAAGCGGAACACCAGGGACGCGAAGGCGTCCCGGCGGATGGGCTGCGACGTACCGAACCTGCTCGTGTCGAGCCCGCGGATGATGGGGTCACCGGCCTCGTCCGTGTAGGCGTTCAGGCAGTCGATGGCGCGGGCGTGCGTGGTCCCGCGATCGAGGAACGACGCCACCTCGGCACCGTCGCAGACGGCACCGACCTGGATGGTGTCGGCGGCCGCGACCCCGGGCAGCAGGCCGAGGGCCAGTACCCCGAGCACTGCCGTTGCGAGTGCGCGCTTGGGGAGCGGGGACCGGCTCGGGCACGGGGATCGACGCATCGGTCCCTCCTGCGGCTCAGGTGACCGCCAGGGACCGGCACCCGGTCAGTCGACGGTTCGTACCAGGTGTATCCCCGCGACCCGTGCCGGCGATAGGGCCGACCGGGGCCCGGCACGAAGCGGGCCTACCACAGGAACTCGCCGCAAGCTGGATGGCGACCCTCGCGCCAACATCCCTGAGAGAGGAGCGAACAAGAGTCGGGAACTTGCCTCACAGGGGTGTAGCTGCCCGATCTGGTGACCCTGGATTCGGCCGGTTCCAAGCGCGGCTGCGTCAGATTCCGGACGACTTCTGTTCGGTGTGGCGTCAGATTCGCGGTGCCGCGACCGCACGCATGCTCTACGGTTGATGTGGGCGGCCGCGAAGCCGAGCGCGGTCAGCACCGTCTGGCCCGCCCAGCGTTCGCCGTTGATGATGCCGCTCCAGGTCTCTTTGGAGAAGACCCAGGTGCGGCCGAGCTCGGCGCCGCTTGGGCGGGTTGGCATCGCACGCCGGCGCACGATGAGTCGGTGCTGCGCGGCGGCGATCCCGGCGGAGTCCTTGTCGCCGCCATCAGGCCACCTGTGGTGGCTGCATGCAGGCGACCGACACGCCATCGCGACCGGTGGTCAACCGTTCTTCGTGAGCCAGCGGACCCAGCTGGAGTCGTTGTCGTCGGGGTAGGCGAGCAACTGGCTCTCCAGGACGGCCAGTAGCTGGCCGACGAAGGCGTCATGTCGATGCCGGGGGAAGGTGTCGTTGGTGAACAGCAACAGCCCGTGGTGCGGCTTGTCGCGATCGACACGGATCTGATGGCAGCGGACGAAGTCAGGGACGCTGTCGGTGACCACAGCTCGATGCTCCTCCGAAGCGTGGTTGAGCAGGAGGCAGTCGTCCACGCCACGAAGGTGTTCGAGTTCGGGATCCTGCACGGCGACGACATCGTGGCCGCGGGCACG
>SKNP01000265.1 GCA_007120485.1 Nitriliruptoraceae bacterium | reverse complement strand
GCCGGGGCTACCCGCGCCGGTCAGACGCGGGTCACCCGCAGCTTGGCCTGCTTGTGCCGCGGCGCCCAGTCGTCCATCACCTGGGCCTTGAGCCCGTGCCGACCGGCCAACGCGATCAGCGTGGCAGGTTGGTAGTAGTAGTCCTCGTGGAGCACGTGGTGCTCCTTGCCGCGGGTCGCGTTGAACGTCAGGTCGAACCGTCCGCGGGGCCGCAGGATGCGCCCGACGTGCGCGAAGCACTCGTCGATGACCTCGATCGGGCAGTGCGAGAACACGCTGTGGGCGTGGATCAGGTCGAAGCGATCGGACGGTGACCACGCGAAGGTCAGGTCGTCGACCAGGTGCAGGCGTGGCTCCTTGACCTGGAGCTCGTACCGCTGGACGGTCCGGTTGGCGGCGAGCAACACGTCCGGTGAGATATCCGTGCCCCAGTACCGGCCGGGCTCGAGGTGCTCGATGATCCGCCAGCCGGCGCGCAGGTTGCCGCAGCCGATCTCCAGGACGTCGTGGTCCGCTCGGAGCCCATGCTCGACGAGGTAGTCGAACTGCACCGCTCCGAGCGCCAACCACCGATCGTGCGTCGCGCTGCCGACCGCCTTCTTCGGGTCGGAGGCGACGTCGTCGCGCATCACCTCACGGTAGAACGCGACGTGATCGCGACGGCCGCTGAGCCGGAACCTCAGATCCCGCCAGGCTCGACGCAGGTACGGGCGGATCCGTCGCGGGTTCCGCAGCGCGTAGCGGATCCGGTACGTGAGGCGGTAGCGGTCGTCGGCCACGGCTTACTCCCACTCGATCGTGCCGGGTGGTTTGGAGGTGACGTCGAGGGTGACCCGGTTGATCGCCGGCACCTCGTTGGTGATCCGGGTCGAGACCCGGGCGAGCACGTCCCACGGCAGGCGGGTCCAGTCCGCGGTCATCGCGTCCTCGCTGGACACCGGGCGCAGCACGATCGGGTGGCCGTAGGTGCGACCGTCGCCCTGGACACCGACCGAGCGCACGTCAGCGAGGAGCACGACGGGGCACTGCCAGATCTCGCGGTCGAGGCCGGCGGCGGAGAGCTCCTCGCGGGCGATCGCATCGGCGGTCCGCAGGATCTCCAGGCGGTCGGCGTCGACCGCACCGACGATGCGGATCGCCAACCCGGGACCGGGGAACGGCTGCCGCCACACGATCGCCTCCGGCAACCCCAGCTCGAGCCCGACCGCCCGGACCTCGTCCTTGAACAGTGCGCGCAGCGGTTCGACCAGGTCGAAGGCGAGATCGTCCGGCAGGCCCCCGACGTTGTGGTGGCTCTTGATGTTCGCGGCACCGGTGCCACCGCCGGACTCGACCACGTCGGGGTAGAGGGTCCCCTGGACCAGGAACTCCACCGGTTCGCCCGCGGCGCCGGCGTCGGCGACGACCTCCCGCGCGGCCGCTTCGAACACCCGGATGAACTCCCGACCGACGATCCGCCGCTTCTCCTCCGGGTCGCTCACCCCCGCCAGGGCGTCGAGGAACCGGTCGGTCGCGTCGACGACCTTGAGCTCGACACCGGTGGCCGCCACGAAGTCCCGTTCGACCTGCTCGGCCTCACCCTGACGCAACAGGCCGTGGTCGACGAACACGCAGGTGAGCTGATCACCGATCGCGCGCTGCACCAACGCGGCCGCCACCGCGGAATCGACCCCGCCGGACAGCCCGCAGACCGCGCGGGAGCTGCCGACCTGCTCGCGGATGACGGCCACCTGCTCGTCGATGACCCCGGCGGTGGTCCAGGTCGGTCGGCAGCCGGCGATCTCGTACAGGAAGTGCTCGAGCACCGCCTGCCCGTGCTCGCTGTGCATCACCTCCGGGTGGAACTGGACCCCGGCCAGCCGGCGGGTGACGTCCTCGAAGGCGGCGACGGGCGTGCCGGCGGTGGTGGCGACGACGTCGAACCCGGGCGGGGCGGCGACCACCGAGTCACCGTGGGACATCCACACCGACTGCTGGCGGGGTAGGCCGTGGAACAGCGTCGAGTCCCCGCCGACGACCTGCAGCGGCGTGCCGCCGTACTCCGCCGTGCCGGTCCGCTCCACCCGGCCACCGAGGGCGGACGCCATCGCCTGGAAGCCGTAGCAGATGCCCAGGACCGGCACCTCGCTGGTCACCACCGCCGGATCGAGCCCGGGAGCGTCCTCGGCGTACACCGACGCCGGCCCACCGGAGAGCACGATCGCGGCGGGCTCACGGGCGAGCAGCTCCTCCACGGGCGTGTCATGCGGAACGATCTCGGAGTAGACGCGGGCCTCGCGGACGCGCCGGGCGATCAGCTGCGCGTACTGCGCGCCGTAGTCCACGACCAGGACGGTGTCGGTCGAGTCAGCGATGGCGGACATGGGCACGTGCTCCCCGATCGTTCGGACGCCGCGTTCAGGCGCGCACCGTCAGCTCCGCGTCGCGCAGCCGGGCGAGCGTTTCGTAGCCGGTCACCCCCATCGCCCGCCGGAGCCCGCCGAGGAGGTTGACGGTGCCGTCGTCGCGGTGCGCCGGTCCGTCCAGGATCGTCGCCATCGTGCCGAGGGTCTCGAGCCGTTCGTAGCGTGAGCGCGGCAACTCGTGGTGCGCCGCGGCCAGCCCCCAGTAGGCGCCGCGGGCGGGGGCTTCCTCCGCCGCGGCGAGGGGCTGTTCGAGCATCACCGCATCCGCCCCGCAGGCGATCGCCTTGACGACGTCGCCGCCGGTCCGCAAGCCGCCAGCGGCGATGACCTGCACGTAGCGACCGGACTCCTCCAGGTAGCGGGTCCGGGCCGCCGCCACCTCGGCGATCGTGGTCGCCAGCGGCGCGTCGATGCCGAGCGTGGCCGCGGCGGTCGAGTTCGGGTCGCCGCCGTTGCCGACGACCAGGCCGACCGCGCCCGTGCGCATGAGGTGGATGGCGGTCTTGGCCGACCAGACCCCACCGACCACCACCGGGATGTCGTAGCGACCGGTGAAGGAGCGCAGGTCGAGCGGGTCGGTGCCGTCCAAGCCGACGTGTTGGGCGGTGACGGCCACGCCCTGGACCACGAGCAGGTCGAGGCCCGCGTCGAGCGCGACGTGGTGGAACCGCTCCACCAGCTGCGGCGGCAGGCTGGCTGCAGCGAACCCGTGCTCGCTGAGCTGCTCGACCCGACGGCCGATCAGCTCCTCTCGGATCGGTTCGGCGTAGAGCTCCTGGAGGCGGCGGGTGGCCTGCGGGCCCGGCTCGAGCGCCGCGATCTCCGCGAGCGGCTCGTCCGGATCGTCGTAGCGGGTCCACAGACCCTCGAGGTCGAGCACCCCCGCACCGCCCCGTTCGCGTAGCAGCGCGGCGGTGGCCGGTGACGTGACCGAGTCCAGGGGTGCCCCGAGCACCGGGATGTCGAACGAGTAGGCGTCGATGCGCCAGCTGATGTCGACCAGCTCGACGTCACGGGTCCGACGCGACGGCAACAGGGCGACGTCATCGAGCGTGTAGCCCACACGTGCCTGCCGTGCGCCGCCGATCGTGGTCTCCAGCACTTCTCGCTCCGCTCGTGGGTACCCGGACGTGACTGGCCCGCGCGGGGAGGGTAGTGCGCGAGCCGCGCCGATCCTCCGGCGGGTCGCGGCGTCCAGCGCGTCAGGCGGCCCCCGCGCCGGTCAGGTGGCCTCCTGTGCCGGTC
>SKNP01000366.1 GCA_007120485.1 Nitriliruptoraceae bacterium | reverse complement strand
CAACCTGATGGCGTTGCGCGGCGATCCGCCGGACGAGGCCAACGGGCAGCCGTTCCATGCGTTCGCCCACGCGGTCGACCTCGTCGCGTTGGCCCGCGAGATCGGCGGCGACGCGTTCTCGATCGGGGTCGCCGCCCACCCGGAGGGACACCCCACGGCGACCGACCTCGCGAGCGATCGACGCCACCTCGCCGCCAAGCTCGCTGCCGCGGACTTCGCGGTGACCCAGTTCTTCTTCGACCTCGAGCCGTACCTGCGGCTGGTCGAGGACCTCGCGGCGTTGGACTGCCACAAGCCGGTCATCCCCGGGATCATGCCGGTCACCAACGTCCGGCAGATCCAGCGGTTCGCCGAACTGTCGGGCGCCGCCTTCCCGTCCTGGCTCGCCGACCGGCTCCATGCCGCCGGGGACGACCCGGTCGAGGTCGAGCGGATCGGGGTCGAGGTGGCGACCGACCTCTGCGAGCGGTTGCTCGAGGCCGGTGCACCAGGGCTGCACTTCTACACCCTCAACCGTTCGACGGCGACCCGTCGGATCCACGCGAACCTCGCCGGTCGGTTGCCCGCCGTCCCCTAGGCCAGACCGGCCGGCGTCGGCGTCGGCAGCCCGACCGAACCGACCGTCATCCAGCGGCCGGTCCCTTCACTTTCTGTAGGCGGCCGCCACGCTCAGTGCACTGTGCGCACGATGCGCAGGGCGGCCGTGACCCGCCGAGGGATGATGGCGCTGACCGAGGACGAACCTGACCACTTCCCGACCACAGGTGTTGATCCGATGCGTTCCCTGCTCCGCTCCAAGCTGACCGGCAAGGCCGCCGCGACGACGGCCGCCAGCCTGCTCGTCGTCGGCGGTGGTGTCGCCGCAGCCGATCACCTGGCTGACGATGCGTCGGTCGTGCTCGCTTCCGACCATGCCGAGGACGACGACATCCAACCGATCGACGTCGACAACGGCGACGAGAACGGCGAAGACAGCGACGAGAACGGCGAGCACGGCGACGACACCGAGGAGAACGGCGAAGACAACGGCGCCGATGCCGAGGAGAACGGCGAAGAGAACGGCACAGGCGATGACACCGAGGAGGACGGTGAGGACGATCGCCGCTCGACGACCGCTCGTGCGGTCCACGAGGCGCTGACGGGCGATGCCGACCCCGCCCCGGGCGACGACGGCTTCGGTCAGGCGGTCGCGGAGCGTGCCCGCGAAGGTGGGCTCGGCGAGGAGGTCTCGGAGGCCGCTCGCAACGCTGACCGTGACCACGACGGCGATGACGAGGACGACGCGAACGACGAGAACGGCGAGAACGACGACAACGGCGACGAGAACGACGACAACGGGAACGGCGACAACGGCGACGAGAACGGCAACAACGGCAACGGGAACGGCGACAACGGGACCGAGGCCACGAGCGACACCGCGGACGACGCCCCTGTCCGCAGCGGCAACGCCGGAGGCAACGGCGGCGGAAAGGGCAACGCCGGAGGCAACGGCGGCGGTAACAGCAACGCCGGAGGCAACAGCAACGCCGGCGGCAACGGCAACGGCAACGGCAACGCGGGCGGCAACGGCCGCGGTTGACCCCCGGCCGCTTGGCCACGCCGAACCGAGGGGGGGCGGCGTGGCCAGGCGGTTGGTCAGTCCTTCGGTGTGAACCGCTGGAGTTGCGGCAGGGCGACGGCCGCGATGGCCAGCTTGATCGCATCACCGAGGAGGAACGGAACGGTCCCGGCGGCGATCGCCTCGCTCGGCCCCATACCGAGCACGATCCCGAGGACCAGCGTCCCCAGCCCCAGGATCACGACGTTGCCGAGCGCCATGGCAACCGCGGCGCCACCGACGCGGTCGACCAGCCCGGTCCGGGCGAGCCGGCCGACCAATCCGGCCGCCACGACGAAGCCGACCACGTAGCCCAACGACGCCCCGCCGGTGACCGCGAACCACGGGACGCCGACGAGCCCGACCAGGCCGTAGACCGCCGCACCGGCGGAAGCGCGGCCCGCACCGAGTGCGGCGGCGCCGAGCAGCACGACCAGGGTCTGGCCGGTGACCACGATGGGGGTGTTGGGCAACGGGACCGCGAGCTGCGCGCTCGCCGCGATCGCGACCGCGAAGCCCAGGACGAGGACCACGTCGCGGACCAGCGCCCCAGGGAGACGGTCCGCGAGGACCGGCGCGACGGAACGAGCGGATAACGGTGACGAGCTCACGGCGGACTCCCGATGGTCGGCGGGCGAGAACCTAGCCGACGGCGGTCGGCGAGGACGAGGTCGACACGTGGCCATCCCGTGGCAGCCGCACCGTCGCCGTCACCCCGTCCTCACCCGAAGCCAGCTCCAGATCGCCACCCAGCCGCTGGGCGAGCCGTCTGGCGGTGTAGAGCCCCATCCCCATCCCCGGATGCTGACGCACCAACGAGGTGTCGCCCTGGGTGAACGGCTGGAACGCCGCGTCCCCGAAGCCGGGCGGCATGCCGGGACCGTGGTCACGGACGCTGAGGACGACGTCACCGGCCTCGTGCTCGCAGCGGACCTCGATGGGCTGATCCGGGGGCGCGAACTTCGCCGCGTTGTCCAGGAGGCAGCGGACGGTCAGCCACAGCTCCGGCTCGACCGCCACGACCGACCGGTCGGACGGCAGGATCAGCTCCAGGCGCCCCACCAGCTCCGGCCGGATCGACGCGGCAGCGTCGCGCGTGAGGGCGCCGAGGTCGACCCGGGTCGGCCCCCGGCGGTCCCCGTCGTCGCGCGCCCGCTCATCGGTCACCGGTGCACCAACGGCACGGTCGTCGGTGCCATGCTCGAGGTCATCGGCCGCGGCCAGGATGACGTGGAGCATCTCCTCGAGCCGTCGGGTGGACCGTCGCGCGGCGTCCAGCAGGTCGTGGTAGTCGGCCGAGACATGCTCGGGCCGCGACCGAAGCGTCTCGATGCTGCCCCGGATGACCGTCAGTGGGGTACGCAGCTCGTGGGAGACGAGTTGGACCAGTTCGGCGCGTTCGCGGGCGAGTTCACGCTCGCGTTCGGCGATGGCACGCTCCCGCGCCGCCTCCTGCGAGCGCTCCTCGGCTCGGGCGGAGGCGAGCATCCCCGTGACCGCGCCGACCAACGCCAACGCGAGCACGACGCCGACCGCATCCCCGACCGACGATCCCGCCAGCCAGGCGAGGCCACCAGCGAACAGACCGGCGACCGTGCCGGTTCGAGCACCGAACCGCAGGGCAGCGAGCACGACCGGCACCACGAAGGCGGGGACCGCGAATCGGGGATCGACCCACCACGCGAGCGCGGACGTCCCGGCACCGAACAGCGCGGCGAGCCCGACGACGGTGGGGACGGCGGGAAGCGACTCGAGGGAGACGAGCACCGTCCGGCGGACGCGCGTGTGACGCGCCCCAGTGGCGCGGACGCTCATCCGTCCTCCCTGTCCAGCCCGTCGGCCGTGATCAGCATCCCTCAGCCGTGAACCCGGCGCGGCGGGACCGCACCCCCCGCCCACCGGGGCCGAGCCCGAAGGGCACGGTCCGGTGGGCGGGCCCCCCGGTCGGGTGCGCTCTCGGCCGGGTGGGGATCGGCCGAGAGACGGGCGGCGAGGGGATAGAGCCGCCCAGGAGGTAGGCCGGGGGAGGCCGGGGTGTTGGGGCGTCGCCTCAGAAGCCGAGGTTG
>SKNP01000170.1 GCA_007120485.1 Nitriliruptoraceae bacterium | reverse complement strand
GCAGCGTCGGCACATCCGTCCGTTCCACGCGGCGAGCGGTCACGGCGACGGTCACGAACGTGGCCAGCACCACCGCCGCAGCCGCAGCCCACAACACCGTGGTCGGGACCGCGAACACCACCGGCAACGCCACGTCCGGCATGGGGTCATACGCCGGCAGCACCAGCCGGGCCGCACCGATGCCGGCCAGCACGCCGACGGCGCCGGTGATCACGAGCAGCGCGCCCAGTTCGGCGGCGTCCGCGGCCCGCCGGGCCGCGGCCGTCAGCCCCATCCGCCCGGCGAGCACGGATCCCAGCGCCTGCTGCCGCCGACGCACCACGTGGACGGCGCACAGCCCGAGCAGGCCGAGGATCGCGACCGCCACCCCCTGCCCTCGCAGGTAGGTGAAGGTCGCCTGCGTCGGCGCGAGCCCCGGATCGTCGGCCAGATCGGCCTGGAAGACCACGGCGTCGTCACGCAGGTCCAGCGCCGCGAACTCCGTTCGCAGCTGCGCGCGCGGCTGGCCGGTGGCGTCCGCCCACAGCTCCGGTTGGATCCGGGTGGCCAGTCGGGCGTCCAGACCCGGGTCGTCCGCGTCCAGCGCACCGTCGTCGGGGATCACCACCGTCGGCCGCTCCCCGTCGACGCCGGGGAAGCGCTCGGTGGTCCCGACGGGTGTCAGGGTGAGTTCCAGGCCGTCGAACACCAGCGACCGGGTCGCGGTCGCCGACGTGCCGACGACGATCGCAGGCACCGGTGCATCGTCGCGGTCGCGGTGCAGCCCGGCGACCAGCTCGTCGAGCCGGTCACCGTCCGCACCCGCGGGCCGGTGGGCCACCTCGGTGAACGTGTCCGGATCGATGGCCAGGACCTCGGCCGCGGTCACGTCGTCGAGGAGTGCGTCGTCGACCCGTCGGACCATCGTCGTCGGGACGGTGAGGGCGTCCAGCTCCAACGCCTCCAAGCTCGCCTCGGCTCGCGGGAGGCTGGCCGCGACGTCCGCGCCGACGGTCAGTCGGGTCTTCTCCTCGATCGTCGCCGCCGCGGATCCGGACAGGCCGTCGGCGAGGAGGAGCACGCCGGCCGCGGCGGCACCGACGAACACCAGGGCCAGCCCCCCGCCACCGACCGAACGCAGCCGGCGGACGGCCAGGTAGCTGACCGGGCCGCCGCCGGACCGGCCAGCGAGCCACCGCAGCGCGATCCGGACCAGCCGGGTGCCGACCGCGGCCGCGGCGACGACCAGCAGCAGGGGTGCGCTCACCGCGAGGACGTCCAGCCCGACGACGCCGTCCGGGCCGACCTCGACGCCACCACCACGGGCGCGGGTCTGTGCGTACGCCACGAACGCGGCACCGACCGCCACCGCTTCAGCGACGGGAGGGACCCGTCGCGGCGGCCGGTCGGCTCGTTCGCCCTGGCGGGCCACGACGACCACCGTGACGGCGACCACCGCAGCCGCGATCGCACCGATGGCTGCCAGCGGTCGCCAGACCTCGACCAGCACCCCCCGGTCCACGGCGCCGCCATCGCCCAGGGGCCCGGTCAGCAGGTACGCCACGGCCCAGCCGACCCCGATCCCGACGGCCAGTGGCACCAGGGCACCGACGGTGAACCGGGCGGCCAACGCCGCGGGTGACACCCCGCGTGCCGCCCACAGCCGGACCCGAGACAGCCCACGCCGGCCCCCGAGCACGGTGGCAGCGACGACCGCGCCCAGTCCGAGCAGCTGGGCGCCCACCGCCAGGAGCTGCACCGGGACCGCCAGGGAGGCGGCCGCCGCGTCCGAACGCCCAAGGACCGTGTCCAACTGCCCACCGGCCAGGGGCGCGCCGGCCCCGATCGCCTCGATGCGCTCGCCGACCTCCGTGGTCGGGCGGACCACATCGGCGGCCAGTGACGCGATCTCCGGTTCGAGGTCGTGCGCCTCCTCGAGGGTGAGGTCATCGGGGATCGCCGTGGCCCAGCTGGTCTCGACGAACTGGACGCTGGCCGCTTGGTCGCCCCCGAGGGCCTCGAGCGCCTCGAGGACGTCGTCGGGTTCACCCAGCAGCGCCGGCGGTGGCGGTGGGTTGCGGGGGTCCAGCGGCTCGAGCAGCAGCCCGCTGACCGGCTGCCAGAAGGTCGGCAGCGTGCGACGTTCGAACTCCTCGACGAGTGGCCCGACCGTGACGATCGCCTCGCCGGCGCCGGGCACCAGCTGGACCTCACCCCCCGCGCTGACCCCGACGTCATCGGCATCGGGTGCCATCATCGCCCACGGGCCGTCACCTTCCTCGACGGCCGGCGGCAGGTGGTCGCTCGCACCGGGACGCCCGATGAGGTTGACCTCTTCGGGCGCGGCCGCGTCCTCACCCGCGGCCTGCAGGTTGACCACCAGCTGGAGGTCGGCGGGCGGCAGATCCCGCCGCTCGAGTTCGCTCTGGAGCTGCTCGTCAGCCGCACGGATCTCGGCCGCGGAGGCGGGTCCGGCGGTCTGCGCCCGCAGCAGCGCCGGCTGTTCCCCCAACGCCGCGAGCTCGTCCGCCAACAGGTCGGATCCCACCGCGGAGACGAAGAACGGTCCGGAGGCCCCCGCCAAGCCCAGGAGGACGGCCGCGAGGGCGAGCCCGGCGGCCGTCTCGATCCAGGCGCTCCTCGCGCGCACGCGCCCTCCCCGCGTCACCGATCACCACGACCAGCGCGGGACGCTAGTCGCGGCACGACGTCACGCCGAGAGCGGGTCCCCGCCACCGGGCGTTGCACGGACGATCCCGCCCGGGCGGCCCCACGCGGGCAGCTCGCCCCCAGGCAGCTCGCCCCCAGGCAACTCGCCCCCGGGCAGCCGCGCACGGGCAGGTCGCCCCCGGGCAGCCGCGCACGGGCAGCCCCCTCCAGGTCAGCCCCTCGCGGCCTGCCACAGCAGGGACGGGACCAGCTTGGCGTCCCGCGTCCCGGTGAACCGGGTCACCGTCGGCAGCAACCGGTCAGCGGTGCGGTGGGTGTGGAACCACGGCGGCGTCATGGGCGTCGTGAACGGCCCCCGGACGACGGTCTTCTCCACGTCCTCGAGCAGGTAGGTGTTGTGCACGACCCCGCGACCGGACTGGATGTCGGCGACGTCGCTGCCGGGGTAGGCACCCCAGGGCGGTGCGACGAAGCCGTAAGCGGCGCCCGGCCAGTGGTTGATCACGACCGAGCCGTACCGCAGCCGATCGATGGCCCGGTCCAGCGCGGCGGCCACCTCCGGGTCCGCGAGCGAGCGGGGGTGGATGAGGATCGTGGCGGCCAACGTGCCCCAGAGCTGCTCGTTGCAGAACGCCACCGCGGCATCGAGGAAGTCCGCCGCCGACCGGGGCGCTTCCAGCCCGACCTCGCCCATGACCCCGCAGAACGCTTCCTCCCGGAACGCGATGTCGTCGGCGTCCCCAGGGTCGAGCTCGGGGAGCAACGTGAAGGGCACCGCGTCGTCGCGCTCCTCACCGAACCACTCCGCCTGCTTGTGCGCGTCGGTGAACCGCTCCCACCGCTCCCGCGCTCCCGGGTAGTAGGGCTCGCGCGGCTCCGCCTCGCGCAACGACCGACGGACCTCGTCGAGCAGCGGCTGCCGCTTCGCCCACGCTCGGTGTTGGACGATCATCCGCGACGCGACGCAGTTGAAGCCGCCGTTGTTGGCCAGCATCGACGCGATGTTGTCCCCGTG
>SKNP01000213.1 GCA_007120485.1 Nitriliruptoraceae bacterium | reverse complement strand
CTGAAGACCCCGCTGAACACCGCCCACATCGCGGCCCCGATCAGCGCCATGATCAGCACGGCGATCGCGGTCGAGATGACGCCTTCGCCGGCCTCCTGGCCACGCAGGCGCGCGAGCAGACGCGTCGATGATGCATCGATAGACACCACAAGCCCCCGATCTCGTTCGGTCTGGACCGTCATATCGTGGGGGGCAACGCAGGCCCGCCGACGACGACGGCGATGGATACTACCGATGATGGCTGTTCGGTCCACCTCGTTCTCCACGGACGCACGTCCAAGGTCGGGCAGCGGTCGACACCAGCGATCGTGTGGAGCCCACCCGGGCAACGGTCGACCAGCGGCCGCATGGAGCCCACCGGGGCAGCGGTCGACCAGCGGTCGTGTGGAGCCGACCCGAGCAGCGGCACACCCAGACGATCCGTCCCGACCGCTGGCCTCATCCGAGGAACCCCTGCAGCGCGGTGTAGAACGGGATACCGATGAAGATCACCCCGGGCGCCAGTGTGGCGACGGTGACCGGGATCCAGACCTGCTGCCCGCGGCTCTCCATCGTCTCCACCAACTCGCGCTGGACGTCGCGACGGATCCCCTTGGCTTCGGTGCTGATGAGGTGCCCGAGGTCGCTGGCCTCGCGGTTCATGGCCAGGACCGACACGAACCGCTCCACCGCATCGACGCCGGCGAGCTCGCTCCACTCACGGAGCGCGGTGGTCTCGTCCACCCCCTGGCGGATGCGCGCCAGGACCCGCCGCAGGTCCTTGGCCACCGATCCCCGGCCGCGACGCGAGACCCGGTCGATCGCGCCAACCAGCGAGTACCCCGACCCGAGCAGCATCCCGATCTGCTCAGCGGCCACGGGCAGCTCGAGGTGGAGCGAGCGCTTCCACCGGTCGGACGCGGCCGTGACCTGATGCTCGAGCAGCAGGAACGCGAGCAGCAACCCGCCGAGGGTGAGCAGCACCGCCACCGCGGCCGGGGGCCGTGCCGCGACCGCCAGCAACGCACCGATGCCGAGGCCGGCCAACGCCCAGCCGATCTGGCGGACCCGGAACTCGGTGACGTCCAGGTCGGCATGGACCCGCCGCAGGCGGCGGTCGAGGTCCTCGCTGACACCGAACAGGCGGGAGAACTGCGAGCCGAGGCTCCGTGCCACGGGCCCGACGGCCTCACGGAAGGACTCCGCCGACAACAGGCCAGCCCGACCACGCCGCCCCATCCCTCCAGGGACGTACGGCGCCAACCGTTCGGTCAGTGGCCGACGCGCGAACCACCGCAGCTCGGAGAGCAGCAGCGTCAGACCGATCCACAGCACGATGCCGGCGGTGAGCAGCAGCAGGGTCATCGGGTCCCCCGCCGCTCGTCGTCGAAGAACACCCGCTCCTCCTGCGGGAGCTTCAGCAGTTGCGCCGCCCAGAACCAGCAGCCAGCCATCATGCTGAAGGCGACCAGCACCGCGGCCTGTGCCCCGGCGCTCTGGAAGGCCGTCCGCCCCTCGCCGATGTTGAGCCCCACCAGGGCCATCCCGACGGGCACGATCACCACGAACCAACGGGCGAAGCGAACACCGGCCTGCTTGGCACGCGCGTCCTTGCGTCCCTGCAGGTCCTCGACGCGGTCGTCCATCAGCGCCCGCAGTCGCTGATCGACGTCGGTGCCGCCGACCTCGTGGGCGACCAGCAGCGTCTCGCAGATCGCATCGGCGGTCGGATCGGCGAGGTTGGCCTTGAGCACCCGCAGGGTGCGGTCGAAATCGGTGGAGATCATCCACTCACGGTGGGCGGCAGCGAACGCCGGTCGCATCTCCTCCGGCCCCTCCAACCCGACGTCGAACAACGCCTGCGGGATCGAGCGGCCGAGCGTCACCGCCTGCAGGCGGATCTGCTCGATCATCCGCGGCCACGCCTCGCGTGCGAGCTCGCGCCGGGCGCGTCGGCGGGAACGGGCGCTCGCGATCGGGATGGCCCCGGCCGCAAGGCCCACCGCGAACGCGGCCGGCCAGCCGCCGTAGACGGCGAAACCGAAGGCGCCGGCGACCGTGATCAGCACCACCTCGACGGCCACCAGCTCGATCAGGCGGACGTTCTCCAGGCCCGCCTGGACCAGGAAATCGTTGAGCGAGTGGCGGCGTCGGCGACCGCCGATGCCCGGCGACACTCCGAGTCCCCGCCAGCGGAACGCCAACGCCGTGTACAGCAGGAACACCCCGTAGGCGGCCAGCAGCGCCAGCAGGAAGGCGGCGAGGTTGGTGTTCACCGAGCATCCACCGAGGCGTAGGACCCGACGGTCTCCAACAGCTCACGGACGTCGTAACCGGCGGCGGCCAGCGCACGAGAGCACCGCGCCGGCACCGTGCCGGTCCAGGTCAGCGGTTCGCCGGGGCCGGCCCGGGTGAACAGCTCGGACACCGTGAACGCGGAGGCGCCCTCACCGGTCTGCTGGTCCTCGACGGCGAGCACCTCGGTGACCTGCGGGACGCCGTCGACCCGGCCCGCGTGGACGACGATGTCGATCGCCTCGGTCACCAGCGCGTTGAGCGCGGTCAAGGGCAGTTCCGACCGGGTGTCGGCGAGCTGGCAGATGAACCGCAGGCGTGACAGCGCCTGCCGACCGGAACCGGCGTGGATCGTGGTGAACCCCTTCACCCCGGACGACAGGGTCAGCAGCAGCGGTAGCGCCTCGCGGTCACGGACCTCACCGACGATGGCGACGTCGGGGGCCATCCGCAGGAAGCCGGAGACCAGCCGGCGCAGGTCGATCTCCGGGCGGTCGGGGCGGGGAGCACGGGTCTGCATCGAGGCGACGTTGGGCAGCGGCACGTCGACCTCGAACACCTCCTCCGCCGTGACCACCCGCAGCTCCGGGTCGAGCTCGGCCGTGCAACACGACAGCAGCGTCGTCTTGCCGGACCCGGGCGGTCCGGCGAACACCGTGGACAGCCGGGCGCGCGCGGCCGCGCGGAGGAACTCGCCCACCTGCGGGGTCATCATGCCCCGGTCGACCAGCTCGTCCAGGGTCCGGAACGCGACCCCGGTGAACTTGCGGATGTTCACGATCAGATGCGAGCCACGACCGACGTCGCGGTGGACGATGTGCAGGCGGGCGCCATCGTCGAGCTGAGCGTCCTGGAGGCCCTCCGCCGGGTCGAGCTTGCGGTGGGAGCTGGACGCGTCGTCGAGGACCTTGGTCAGGGTCCGTATGACGTGCTCGTCGTCGTGGAAGGCCTCGTCGTGGTAGCCCGACACGCCCTGGTGACGCTTGACGAAGATCTGGTCGGGCGCGTTGATCATCACCTCCCAGACGTCGTCGTCCGCCAGCAGCGGTTCCAACGGGCCGTACCCGGTGAGGTTGCGTTCGGCCTTCTCCACGACCAGGTCCGGGTCGGGCAGGTCGTAGTCGCGCAGCCCGTGCTTGTGGTCGAGGCTCCACTGGGCGACCTCGTCCTGCAGGAGCTCGCGCAACCGCGCCGTGGCCCCGGTGTCGCCCAGATCGAGCGACTCGTCCTTCGCGCGTTGCAGGACGCGTCGCTCGATCTCGACCAGAGGGGAGAGGAAGGCGGTCACGATCCTGGCTGCTCCTGGGAGGTGAACGCGGACAGCGAGCCCGGCGCGACCGGCTCCGGGGTGTCGGAGGTGTCGGGGGTCGGCGCCGGCGCGCCGGCGCGG
>SKNP01000195.1 GCA_007120485.1 Nitriliruptoraceae bacterium | reverse complement strand
TGCCGGCGGAGGTACTCGGTCCGGGACAGACCGAGACGCTTGGCCTTCGCCTCGATCGCGGAGACGACGTCGTCGGGAACGTCGCGGATCAGCACGTCGGTCACGGGTGACTCCTCCGTCGACGGTATCGCATGATATCGAAAGCGTCTCCACCGCAGTCAGAACGTGTGGACAACGCCCTTGTGGTCACGGGACGTCGGCGGCTCGTAGACGCAGGATGCCGTCCTCGGGCTGCCAAGGCAGGTCGCCCTGCAGTTGCCCAACGTCGTCGAACCGATGCTCGATGACGCGGGCGCCAGCATCAGCTGCAGCATGGACACCAGCGAGCACCAGTTCCTCGACAGCGCGCTCAGGGACCGACGGTTCGAACTCGAGATGCTCCAAGACCACGACGTCTTCGGACTCGTCCCTCCAAGACGCGACGAGCTGGCCGGCGGGTGGTGGTGTGCCCCTGTCGTCCAGGTGGAGATGCAGCCACTGGACGAGACGGCCGTCCGCCTTGGCCGCACGCCCTGGCCGCACGTCGAGGCCCGCGTCCAGGAGGTGCCCGCCAAGGGCCGGATCAGGCTCGGAAGCGATGCTGCCGCCGATGATGGTGACGTGGCTGCGTCCCCTCCGTCTCGCCAGTCGTCGGAGTCGACGCTGCCCCGCTCCCGTCGGCCGGTCCAGGGGCACCGGGCTCAC
The DNA here is from genome assembly GCA_007120485.1 of Nitriliruptoraceae bacterium. Classification (GTDB taxonomy): domain Bacteria; phylum Actinomycetota; class Nitriliruptoria; order Nitriliruptorales; family Nitriliruptoraceae; genus SKTG01. Next base: position 2,987 of record SKNP01000195.1, on the reverse strand, counting down.
CCACCACGGGCTCGCCGGGGCAGGTGCCAGCATCGGGTCGATCGCCACCCCGCCCTGGGGCAGCGTGACTCGTTGCCCCCAGCGCAGCACGCCGGTGTCGAGTTGCTCAATCAGCCACATGCGCACGCCCTGGGCCGAGAGCTGCGTGTCCGCGACCGGTAGCGGTTCGCCGATCGCGTGATCGAGCGACAGGCTCGATCCGTCGGCCGCCACGACCAGCATGTGCGTATGGACCCGCCGTCCGCTGCGCACGTGCAGCAGGAACCCGGTCGGCCCGCCATCGGCGACCTCGATCACGGTCGCGAACTCGAGCTGCCGCCCCACAACTTCGCGACGCAGCGCCTCCAGAGCTTCGCCACGACCGATCATCGAACCTCCTCCAGCAGGGTTGAACCCTACGTGGCCGTACCTCGACGCCGAGGAGTTGCGACGGGAACGCGGCAGCAGCGGTCTCCTGGTGCGGCGGCGACCGTCGATCGCGGCATCACCCCCAGGGTTTGGTCGGATCAGAGGAGATGCGCAGCCCACGGAGCGCTGCTGGGTAGACAACGGTGTCGCCGACGACGGCAACGAGGGTCTCCGTGTCCTCACCGTCCTCATCCTCGGCCTGGACGCAGCCGCACGAGATGAGTTGACGGCGGCAGCGGGGGCATCGCTCCATGTCGCAGCCGAGATGGTGGTAGCCGCCGGATGACGCGCGGCAGTCGCCGCAACGTCGAGGCCCGTCGTCGGTGCGCATGCGGAACCGGGCGTAGCGCTGATCGTTCAGGATCAGCGCATCCGCGCTGCAACCTTCGGCCGTGTTCATCTCCTGTTGGCAGTCCTCGCAGATCGCCATCACGCCTCCTCGCTTCCTCGGGTGGCGTGCATCTTCCTCGCCGCTCGTGGAGCGGTCCGGCCGATCATGGGAGGGCTGTGGACAGCACACGGGAGCTGCGGTCGCGGTAGCGCTCGCCCGCGCCGGTGTGCCGCGACGCGTTCGACGGCGATCCCCACTGCAACCGGTCGCGCGAGATGACGTCGTCGCGGTACATCGTCGTCGGCGTGTCGTGCTCCCCGGGCGTGTTGCGCGTCACCACGAGCAGGTCGGTGTTGGTCGTCTGGTCGTAGCGCACGCCGGTGATGGACAACCGCCGCGCTGGTCACGGTGCTCTCCTCTGAACTCGGGTAGGTCCAGAGAGTCGAGCACCGTGACCACCTCACCCAGCGGACCCAGCGTCGCCCTTGCCTGTGGTCCCCACGACCTCGATCCGTTGGCGGGACGGAGCCAGTGTCAGGGCCGACAGGTCGCGCATCTGCAGCTGGTCGCGACGTCGTCGAGGGACTTGCGTTCGACCGCTGCGACGACCGCTGCGACGACCTCGGCGTCGATCGCTACGCCGTAGTCGCCGGCCGGCAACGGCTGCACGTCGACGGTGACTTGCTGGTTGGTGAACCGGTAGCCGTAGCGCTCGGCCAGCTGTCCTCTCGGTGGCAGGACACCTTGCTCGTGCGTGGCCAGGGTTCGCGGGCCTTGAGGATGAGCGGACCATCCGGTACCGGCACCGGCACCGGGAGCAGGTAGGGCAGCTTCGAACCCGGCTCGGGGTTGCGGGCCACGCGGAACGAGAGCGTCATGGCCCCGGCTCCCCGAGGGGACCCGGTGACGCAAGCCAGGACCTCGAGCGAGGTGGGGTCCGACCGGATCGTCGACGCGGAGATGGCCCCGGCGCTGCTCGCGCCGATACTGCCTTCCCTGGCGCGGATCCGGCTCGATCTGGGTGAACCGAGCTGAGCGCGTGGTTTCGTCGACGCCGGTCACCGAGGCTCGCCGAGCCCGGGTGAGCCAGCCTTGCTGCGAGCGATGCTGTTCAACGACGCTGGGAACCTGGCCACGGCGCGGCGCGAGCTCGTGTGCCTCTTCCTGGACAGCGGCGTCATCCAGGACCTCCTGGTGGCCGGCCAGGCACGGTTCGGGTACCACGACGCCTTCGTGCGGCGTCCGAGAGCGGCGGCCAGACCTCGCGACCGCGTGCATCACCACGTGGTGGACCGACTCGCCGCCGGTGAGCTGGCGGTGCTCCGGGAGCTGCCGTCGCTCCTCCCGCTCCGCGAGATCGCGGCAGCGCGCTCCGTCTCGGTGAACACGGTGAAGACGCACCTGCGCGCGCTCCATCGCAAGCTCGGCGTCAACGGACGTCGAGAGGCGGTGGAGGTCGCGCGCCGGCGGGGCTTGCGGTAGGCCGCTCGACCTCGCCGTGGTGTGGTGCCGCGAGGTCGGGCCGCCCACCGCGTGAGACCACCGCGCCGATCTGCGGGGTGAGCTGCCCTGCGGCCCGAAGGGCCGCGCCGGCACCGGTGCTGGCACCGAAGTAGCCGATCTGCAGCTGCGCGAGCCCGGGTCGGGTGCCGAGCCAGCGGGTGGCACCGATGAGCCGTGCGGCCAGCAGGCTGGCGACGTCCTCATCGGAGGTCTGCGCGAAGTCCTCGTAGAACCGGCCGATCGCTCCGAAGCTGCGGGGGATGTAGGTACACACGACCTCGTCGGCGACCGTCCGCAGCTCCGCCAGGACGTCGGCGGGGGCGACCGGGACCGCCAGCACGACCCGTTGGGCGCCGCGGTGCCGAAGCACCTCGATCCCCGCCCGGGCGGTGTAGCCCGTCGCGATGCCGTCATCGACCACGATCACCGTGCGCCCCGCGACGGGGGTAGGGCCCCGATCGCCCCGGTAGCGCTGGACCCGGCGCTGGAGCTCGGCGTCCTCATGACGGATGACCTTGGTCAACGCTGTCCGGGACACGCCCGCGGAGCGCATCAGGGGTTCGTTGAGGAGGCGGATGCCGCCCTCACCCAGCGCGCCGACGCCCAGCTCCGGTTGCCACGGACACCCCAGCTTGCGGACCACGAGGACGTCCAGCGGGGCCTTCAGGGCCTGCGCCACCTCGAAGGCCACCGGCATGCCGCCACGCGGCAACCCGACCACGACCGGCTGCTCGACAGCCAGATG
>SKNP01000402.1 GCA_007120485.1 Nitriliruptoraceae bacterium | reverse complement strand
GTCGCGGCATCGGTGGGGCGGCTACCGGGATGCGCCGGGCCGACCCCGAGGACCCGGCTGGTGGCCCGGCCGGCCAGGACGTCGTCGACGATGCCCGGCAGGTCGGCGTACCCGTCGAACCCGACCACCGCATCGGCCTCGGGGATCGCCTCCGCCAGCTCCTGCGGGTAGCGCTGGGCCATGCATCCCACGACCAGCACCGCCTGGGCGGCCCCGTCCTGCTTCAGCTGGCACGCCTCGAGGACGGTGTCGATCGACTCCTGCTTGGCCGGGGCGATGAACGTGCAGGTGTTGACCAGGACGACCTCCGCGGCCGTCGGATCATCGACGACCTGGGTGCCGGTTCGGTGGAACAGACCGGCCAGCTGATCGGAGTCCACCTCGTTCCGGCCGCAGCCGAGGGTGACGATGGCCACCGACGCGGGGTGGCTGGGGGCGGTCGTGGACACGGTGGCTCCAACGGATGGGCGCGGCGAGGGTGCCGGGTCAGACTCGTTCCGAGCCGTCCGGCGTGAAACGGACCGTGACGACCTCACCGCGGTTGCCTTGCACGCCGAGATCCTCGCCGTTGAGCTCCGCGATGACCCCACCAGCGTTCCCGAACCGGATCTCGACCTCCTGCTCACCCTCGAACGGGAGCGTCTCGCCGGCCGGGACGGTCTCCTCGAGGAAGAGCGACCCGTCGATCATCACGCGCATCCACGACGACTCCTCGAGCGCAACGACCACGTCGACCGAGTCGGGGTCGGCGTCCTCGGCCTCGCCAGCATCGCCGTTGCCATCGTCGTCCTCGGCCTCGTCGTCCTCGTTCGAAGGATCGTCGCCCGGGTCGTCCTCGACAGACTCGTCCTCGCCAGCCTCATCCTCGCCAGCCTCATCCTCGGCGGACTCGTCGGTCCCCTCGGCGGAGGATGGCGGCGGGCTGCCCACGTCCTCCCTGGGCACGGCTTGCTCGGGACTGCGATCGCCGCCGACGGTCGACAGGACCGTGACTCCGGCCACCACGACCACGACGACCAGCACCCAGGCGATCCACGCCGGGGGCGTCGCACGCGGCGGCGTGGGCTGCGCGGACGCATCGCCGCTGACCAGCGTGGTCGCTCGCGGGTCGTCGTGGGCGACCTCACGGCGGTAGGTGTCGAGCAGCGGGTCGGGATCGAGTCCCAGTTCGCTCGCGTAGCTCTTGAGGAAACCCTTGGCGTAGACGTCCCCACCGAAGGTGTCGAACCGTTCATCCTCGAGCGCTTGGAGTTGACCGACACGGGCACGCAACGCGCCGGCCGCATCCTCGAGGGATCGGCCTTGACTCTCGCGAGCGTCTCGCAGCGTGGCGCCGATGCCCGTGGAAGCGTCCTCGGTCATAACTGGTCGTCGACCTCTCGTCGCCCACCTGGGTCGCGGTCGCACGACGGGATGCACGCCCGCAACGTGCGTGTGGAACGAGCGTAGGACCGCTGCGGGAGCTTCGCGAGCGGGGGGTCACGGCGATCGTGCCGTGGGTCCCTCCACGCGACTTAACGAGCGTTACGCGCTCAACAACGAGCGGTGAACACGGCATGGTGAACTCGCCGGGCGCCCGACGCCCCCCGACGGGCGCGGCAAGCACGTGAGCGGCCCACTCGGCCGGATGGCCTGGTGCCACCGGTTCGCCGGTCAGGCGAGGGCGCGGCTAAGCTTCGCCGCATGAACTCGATCCGGACCTTCACCTTGCTCGTCAGCGTGGCTCTGGCCACGCTGCTCATCGCTGCCGCGCCCGCGCTGGCCCAGGAGGACGTCGACGACGTCGCCGAGGTCGAGCAGGAGGCCGAGGACGACGCCGCGGAGGACGACGACCACCGCATCGCGCTCGCCGAGACCCCTCGCGACCGCGTGGCGCTCCTGCTCTTCGGGGCGATGGCGCTCGGTGGCACCGTGGCGTTCATCCACGGCCGCCGCCAGATGAAGGGCAGCCACGAGCAGGCCAGCGGCGACTTCCGCTGGCGCTGAACGGCACCTGATCCGGACACGCCAGCGGCGGCCACGCGCGCCCAGCGGCGCGCCGGCGCCCAGCGCCCAGCGGGGCCCCTAGCGCCGGCTCGAACCGCGGCCACGCCGCACCCGGCTGACGGTGACGCTCAACGCCCGCCGTCGCGGATCACAACGTCCCGCGGGCGTTGGCGTCGTCGAGTTGCTCCTGGCTCCACAGCACGTCGCGGGCCTTCGAGCCTTCGTTGGGGCCGACCACGCCGAGCTCCTCGAGCTCGTCCATCAACCGGCCGGCACGGGCGAACCCGACCCGCAGCTTGCGCTGCAACATCGAGGTGGAACCCAGCCCGCTGGAGACCACCTGCTCGGCAGCGCGACGCAGCATCGCCTCGTCGGAGTCCGCGTCGCCGGAGCGGATCGCGTCGGTCTGCTCGGCCTCGCTGCCCTGCTTGACGACCTCCTCCTCGAACTCCGGCTCACGCTGCGCGCGGCAGTGCTCGACGATGCCGGAGATCTCGGACTCGGTGACCCAGCAGCCCTGCAGCCGGGACGGCTTGCCCTGCGTCGCCGGGAGGAACAGCAGGTCACCCTTGCCGACCAGCTTCTCCGCGCCGTTCATGTCGAGGATGGTGCGTGAATCGGTCTGCGAGGCCACCTGCAGCGCGAGCCGCGAGGGGATGTTGGCTTTGATCAGCCCGGTGATCACGTCCACCGACGGCCGCTGGGTCGCGATGATCATGTGGATGCCGACCGCGCGCGCCATCTGGGCGATGCGACAGATCGCATCCTCCACGTCGCGTGGCGCCACCAGCATCAGATCGGCCAGCTCGTCGATCACCAGCAGCACGTAGGGCATCGGTTTGGGCTCGATGACCTCGCCCTCCGGGCCGGGGCGCGGCTCGACCAGGCCGGCCGCGACGGCTTCGTTGTAGCCGTCGATGTTGCGGTAGCCGAGCTGGGCGAGCAGGTCGTAGCGCTGCTCCATCTCCTTGACACACCACTGCACCGCGTCGGCGGCGCGCCGCGGGTCGGTGACCACCGGGGAGAGCAGGTGCGGGGCACCCTGGTAGTGGTTCAGCTCCACCCGCTTGGGGTCGACCAGGATCATCCGGACCTGATCGGGGCGGGCCCGCATGATCACCGAGGAGATCATGCCGTTGAGCGTCACCGACTTGCCCGAGCCGGTCGCACCCGATACGAGCAGGTGCGGCATGCTGGCCAGGTTGATCAGCTCCGGCGTCCCGGCGATGTCGACGCCGATGGCCACCGTCAGCGGGTGCGGGTCGCTGCGCGCCGCATCGGACCGGAGGATGTCGCCCAGGGTGATCAGGTCCCGCTCGCGGTTGGGGACCTCGATCCCGATCGCGGACTTGCCCGGGATCGGCGCCACGATGCGCACGTCAGGGGCCGCCAGCGCGTAGGCGATGTCGTCGCCCATGTTGGCGACCTTCTTGACCTGCACGCCGGGCCCGAGCTCGATCTCGAACCGGGTGACGGTCGGCCCACGCGACCATCGGGCCACCGACGCGTTCACCCCGAACTGGTCGAAGGTCTCCTGCAGCGCCGCGGTCTGCGCATCGATCGTGCGCGCCGAGCGGGCCTCCATCGACCGGCCGGCGGAGAGCAGCTCCAGGTCGGGCAGGTCGTAGTCCCCCCAGTCCACCTCCGGCGCGACCGGGCGTGCTTTGGTCGTCGCCGGGTCGTCGG
>SKNP01000483.1 GCA_007120485.1 Nitriliruptoraceae bacterium | reverse complement strand
GCCGTCAGGCCCGAAGGACCGCAGGGAACCGGCCGCAGAACGACCTGCACAGCGCCGCCGCGAGCTCACGCCTCCCGCACATCCCGAGATCGTTGCCAGGACCGAACCCCGTTCGTGCACCCATTCATCCTGTCCTCACGTTGGGTGTCGCCACCATCCTCACCGGACGTGGCGTCTGACAACGCAGCGCACCGTCCACGGCCCTTCGCGCCTGCCGACGCCATCGGGGCCGTTGGGCACTGGCCGTCGAGGTGGTGGCCGAAGATGCTGCGAAGGGTTCGAGGGCTGGAGGGCATGGTGGTGGGCAGCGAACCGGTCATCCGGACGCGTGAGCTGTGGAAGACCTACGGCTCGGGCGCGTCGACCGTCCACGCGGTGCGCGGGATCGATCTGGTCGTCGAGCCGGGCGAGTTCGTCGCCCTGATGGGCCCCTCCGGCTGCGGCAAGTCGACGCTGCTGCATCTGCTCGGCGGGCTCGACCGACCCACGAGCGGCCAGGTCGAGGTCGACGGCCAGCGACTGGACGAGCTCGGGGAGTCCGCACGAGCGGTCCTGCGGCGCCGGACGGTGGGGTTCGTGTTCCAGGCGTACAACCTGGTGCCGAACCTCACCGTCGCCGACAACGTGGACCTGCCGGGCGTGCTGGCCGGCCGATCCCGCACAGATGTCGCCGAGCGCCGCGACCAACTGCTGGCGACCCTCGGCATCGTCGACCGGGCGGACGCGCTGCCGTCGCAGCTCTCCGGTGGGCAGCAGCAACGCGCCGCCATCGCCCGCGCCCTGGTCAACACCCCGACCGTGCTGCTCGGCGACGAGCCGACGGGCAACCTGGACTCAGCCAGCGGCGTTCAGGTCCTCGACCTGCTCCGCGATCTCCACGCGCGCGGGCAGTGCCTGGTCGTGGTCACCCACGATCCCGGGGTGGCCAGCTACGCCCAGCGGGTGGTGTTCCTGCGTGACGGGCGGATCGTCGACCAACTGCAGCCGACCGCCCCAGGCGACCGCGATGCGGTGCTCGCCCGGATGGCCCACATCGAGCCCACGCCCGCCGCGGAGGCGTGAGATGGGGGCCGTCGGCCGGCAGGCGCGCGCCAACCTGAGCAGCGGTCGGGTCCAGACCGCCCTGGTCGCGGTGACCGTGCTGGGGGCGTCGGCCCTGTTGACGGTTGCGCTGGCCACGTTCGGCTCCGCGAGCGGTGCGTTCGAGCGGCTCCACGAATGTGTCGACGGGGCACACCTGTGGCTCTACCTCGACCCGGACGTGGTCGACGTCGACACGGACGTCCTGCCGTTGGCCGACCTGCCCGGGGTCCGCGCCATGACCGAACCGCGCCCGTCGATCACCTCACGCATCCGGGTCGGTGACGAGCAGCAGTGGCTCGACATCCGGGACTGGCCGGGCGAGGACGTCGCCGTCGCCCGCACCGTGGTGGTCGAGGGTCGGGCCCCCTCCGGGGGCGAGGACGACACGCTCGTGCTCGACCGCAACCTCGCGGAGCGGTACGACGTCGCGGTCGGTGACCGCATCGACCTGTTGGTCCCCGACGGCTGGTCGACCGTCGAGGTGGTCGCGCTGACGGTGAACGCGGACAACTGCCCAGCGCACGTCTGTGACCCGGCGATCTCGCACACGGCCGCCGGAGGCCTCGAGCAGACCGGGCTGCGGCCGGCAGCGCAGCCGGACGTCGAGCAGTTGGCGCTCGGGCTGCGGCTGTCGGACCCAACGGCGCACGAGGCGGCGCTGCGGACCGTCGAAGCCGCGCTCCCGCCCGGCGCGATCACCTCGGCGTGGAACCACGAGTTCATCGCGGAGATGTCCGACTACCTGTGGCACCTGCAGTCGGTCTTCCTGGCCGCGTTCGGGGTGGTTGCCGCCATCGCCGCCGGGTTCATCATCGCCAACGCCATCGGGGACGCGGTCCGCAGCCAGACGCGCCAGATCGGGCTGCTCAAGGCGGTCGGGTTCACCCGCCGTCAGCTGGCCGGTACCTACCTGGGCCAGTATCTGGGGCTGGCGCTGATCGCCAGCCTGGTCGGCGTCGCCGTCGGCATCGGCCTCGCCGCGTGGTCGCTGGCGGCGGTGACGGCACGGTTCGGTGAGACCTCCGGTGGGCTGCCCTGGTGGGTCGTTGCGGTCGTCCCGGTCACGGTTGTGACGATCGCGGTGGTGTTCACGCTGCTGCCTGTGCGGCGGGCGACACGGGTGGATGTGGTCACCGCGATGCGCACCGGGAGCACCGGGGCCAGGGGCCGTGCGACGCGGCTCGCCCGGCTGCCGGCGACCGCCGCCACCGCCATGGCGGACCTGCGCGCCCGCCCGGCACGCACCCTGCTGACCGCTGCCGGGCTGGGCCTGGCGGCGGTGACGGTCACCTTCGCTTCGGTGGTCGTCACCACGCTGGACGCGCTCGCCGACGACCCGGAGCACGGGCTCGTGCCCGCGGCCGATCTGACCGTCGAACGGCCCGAGACGCTGGGTGACGCCGAGGTCCGTGCGGTGTTCGCGGCGACGGGGGAGGTCCAGGCGGTGCGCAGCGAACGCTGGGTGCCGTGGAGCTACCCGGACGACGCGACACGCCACTCCGCGTTCGCGCAGGGCGGCGACCTATCGGCTTTCCCCGTCCCCCTGATCGAGGGCGACGGGGTCCAGCGGAGCGGCGACGCGATGGTCAGCTACAAGCTCGCGGTCGACCACGACCTGGAACCCGGCAGCACCTTCCCGGTCGTCATCGCCGGCCACGACCTCGACCTGCACGTCACCGGGGTGTACCGGGAGCCGGCCAACCTGGGCCAGGCCTTCACCCTGCACGCTGACACGCTCATCGAGGTCGACCCCGACGCCCAGCCGGGCGGTTACCAGTTGCTCCTCACCGACGACGCCGACGTGGATGCGGTCGCCACGGAACTGGTGGCCGCCTCCGACGGACTGCTCGATCCCAGCGCCGCCCGAAGCTTCGCGGCACCGGTCCTGGACACCCTTCCCGCCATCATGCTGGCCCTCGTCCTGATCCTGGCCGCCATCGCGTTGCTCGGGGTGTTCAACACCGTCTGGATGGGGGTCCAGGAGCGCACGCGGGAACTGGGGTTGCTCAAGGCCGTCGGTATGGACGCCCGCCAGGTCGTCGGCTCGGTGCTCACCGGGGCCGCCGGCATGGCCGTGCTCGGCTTCCTGGTGGGACTGCCGGCCGGGCTGGTCCTCACCCGGCTCCTGCTCGAGTGGCTGGGACGGAGCATCGGGTTCGGTCCGATCGCGTCGACGGCCGACCCCGTCCTGCTCGTGCTGGCACCCCCGGTGCTGGTGCTCCTCGCCACGGTCGGTGCGCTGATCCCGGCCCGGCGGGCCGCACGGCTGTCGGTCGCCGACGCGCTCCGCGCGGAGTGACGCCCCGCCGATCGTCGGACGGGATGGGCCGTTGGCCCCTGCCCCCGCCAGCGGCGAGACGCGATGGTGGTGCTGCCACCTCGCCGAGCCGGAGGGCACCCCGGCAGCATCGTCGTGCCTGCACGGTCATGGCTCGTCCGACCTACGTCACGGAGCTGTGAGGCCATGGACCTCTCCGACACCTCGACGCTGGTGATCCTCGCGGTGGCCGGGATCGCCTACGTCGTGGGCGCCACCTTGTGCCTGGTGGACCTCCGACGCCGGCAGGTGAAACACCTCCCCAAGTGGGGCTGGGC
>SKNP01000028.1 GCA_007120485.1 Nitriliruptoraceae bacterium | reverse complement strand
GCGGTGGTCGCCGCGTGGCTGCCGGGCAGCGAGGGCGACGGGGTCGTCGATGCCCTGTTCGACGACGAGGGTCCCACCGGCACGCTGCCGATGGGCTGGATCGACGCACCCGACCAGATCGGCCCCGATGGCGCGCAGCCCTGGCTGCCGCGCGGACACCCTGGCTGAGCACACCACGCGGAGGTGGTGGGTGGCCGGCGGTTCGTGCCCGAGTCAGCGGAGCTGGGTCGCGGTCCTCTCCTTCGAGGCCGACACCCGTCCGAGGGGCACCCGGTGCTGCACCGCGTGCTTCCATCTCATCAGCTTCGACGCCCACTTCCTTGACGCCGCGACCGGTCCGCAGCGGGACACCGGTACCGCTCGACCGAACCCGTGACACCGCGGTCCGTACGTCAGCGTCGACCCGACCGGTTCTGGGCGGTCTCCTCCTGATCGCGTCGGGCCCGGTAGTGGCGACGCGTGTCGGCGTCGAGATGCTCCATCGCGTAGCGCAACGACGTGCGCGGCATCGACGCGGCATGCTCGTCGAGGAACGCCAGCAGCCGCGGTCGATCGTGCTTGCCGGTCTCCCGCAACAGCGCGCCGACGGGCTTCTGGACCATGTCGTGCTCGTCGTGCAGCAGCGCCTCGGCGAGCCGGCAGGTGTCGTCGAGCTCTCCGGCGCGCACGAAGTACAGCGTGGCCATGATCGCGGTCCGTCGTTCCCAGACGTCCCCGGAGCGGGCGAGGTCATCGAGGATGCCCCGCTCACGCTCGGCGAGGTACCGACCCACCACGTGCACCGCGGCGAGATCGACCAGGTCCCAGCAGTCGATGCGGTCGTGGCGGCGCAGGTACAGCTCGAACAGCGCCCGGCGTTGCTCCTCGGTCGTGGAGCGGCGTCGAGCCCGCTTGTCCATGATGCTCAGCGCGCCGGCGCGGACCTCATGGATCGGGCTGTCGAGGAGCCGCTCGATCTCCTCGTCCGCCAGATCGATGAACCCCTTCGCGAGCCGGAAGATCTCGCCCATCCGCACGCCGATGAACGTGTCGTGCTCGGCGTAGTCGCCGGGACCGGTCTTGAAGTAGCGGAGCCGCTCGACCCGCTCCTCCTCCGACGCGACCGCCAGGAGCCGCTCGGTGAACGCGGCCGCGGTCAGCTCGGTCATGCCACCTCCCGGGCGCGTGCGGAGATCTGCTGGACGGCCCAGCCGTTGCCGTCGGGGTCGCGGAAGAACACGAACCCGACGTTGTCCAGCGGGTCGCCGTCCGGGTCGGGGTTGGGGTCCTCACCCAGCACCTGGACCTCGGAGACCTCGACACCGGCGTCGCGCAACTGCGCGTGCGCGGCATGGATGTCGGGAACGACCAGCTGGAGGCCGTCGATCGATCCCGGTGCCATCGGTGGGACCACCCCCTCCCCGATCACGATCGAGCAGCCCGAACCGGGCGGTGTCAGCTGCACCAGCCGTGCGCCGTCGCCGATCCGCGTGTCGTGGTCGACCGCGAACCCCAGCTGGTCCGCGTAGAACCCCTTGGCGCGCTCGACGTCCGAGACGGGGACCACGATCACCTCCAACGTCCAGTTCATCATCCTGTGCTCCTCGTCATGTCCTGCTGCGTGCGTCGGTCCGCCAACACCGCGTCCAGGCGGTCGAAGCCCTCCCCGAGCCCCCGTTCCATCGGGCGGCTGAGCACGAGCTCGCGCGCCTGCGACGACGGCAGCCGCACGGTGATCCGGAGGGTCGTGCCACGGGTCCGTTCCTCCAGGACCGTGGTGATCCGCGAGGACCCGGCGAACGACTGGTCGACGAACCGTTCGCTGTAGACCAACCGCTGCGGCGCGTCCACCTCCCGGTAGACCCCGTACTGGGTCATCTCCTCCCCGTCGGGACCGCGGGAGACGTAGCGCCACCTGCCACCCACCCGCAGGTCGACCTCGCAGTGGGTCAACCGCCACCCCTGCGCCCCGTACCACCGCGTCAGCAGCTCGGGCACGGTCAGCGCGTCGAACAGCAGCGGTCGGGGCGCGTCGAACGCTCGCGTGAGCACCAGCTCACGGTCTCCCAGGGTCGTCAGGGTCAACGATCGTCGGTTCACGGTGCCGACCCGTCGTCGTCACCCGCCTGCAGGTCCTCGAGCACCTCGTCGAGGCGCTGGAAGCTCTCCTCCCAGTAGCGCCGGAACTCCTCCAGCCAGGCGATCGACGCGGCCAGCGCCTGCGGCTCCAGCCGTGCGGGCCGACGTTGCGCCTCCTGCCGTCGCGAGATCAGGCCCGCCCGCTCCAGCACCCGCAGGTGCTTGCTCACCGCCGGTTGGCTCATCTCGAACGGCCCCGCGAGCTCGGTGACCGTCGCCTCACCGGTCGCCAGGCGCCGCAAGATGGCTCGCCGGGTCGGATCGGCGAGCGCCGCGAAGGTCGCGTCGAGCTGTTCGGCGGTAGCCACTTATGGAACCCATCGGTTATCTAACCGATAGGTTTGTAACGCAAGGCCACGCCGCCGTCAAGCGGTCGAGGTGCCAGAGGGTTGGCGATGCACGGCCCGCCAGATGCGCTCCGGCGTGCAGGGCATCGCCACATCGTCGACGGCGAGGTGGCGCAGGGCATCGACCACGGCGTTGACGACCGCAGGCGGCGCGCCGATCGCCCCGGCCTCGCCCGCACCCTTGACACCCAGGGGGTTGTGGGGGCTCGGTGTCACGGTGCGGTCGAGTTCGTAGTCGGGCAGGTCGGGTGCGGTGGGGACGAGGTAGTCGAGCAGCGACGCGGTCTGGAGGTTGCCGGCATCGTCGTAGACGGCCGCCTCGTGGAGCGCCTGAGCGATGCCCTGGGCGATCCCGCCGTGTCGCTGGCCGTCCAACAGCGCCGGGTTGAGGACGGTGCCGACGTCGTCCACCGCGACGTAGCGGCGGATGGTGACCCGACCGGTGTCGGTCTCCACCTCGACGACGCAGACGTGCGTGCCGAACGGGAACGTCAAGCCCTCGGGCTGGTACTGCAGCGAGGCGTCCAAGCCCAGCGGCATCCCCGCCGGCAGCTTGCCCTTCGCCGCCGCCGTCGCGACCTGGGCCCAACCGACCGAGGTGTCGGGTGCGCCCCGGATGGCGAGGCGACCGTTACGGAGCTCGACGTCCTCGGGCGCAGCCTCCAGCAGGTGCGCCGCGATCCGACGGGCCTTGTCGGCGACCTCCACGGCAGTCAGGTGCACCGCCGACCCGCCGACCGACATCGCCCGCGACCCGAAGGAGCCGGTCCCCGTCGGCACCGCGGCGGTGTCGCCGTGGATCACGGTCACGTCCGACGGTTCGATGCCCAACGCGTCCGCGGTCAACTGCGCCAGGCTCGTCGCCGTGCCTTGGCCGCTGGGTCCGAGCCCGGTCGAGACCTCCACGCGACCGTCGGGGCGGACCCGCACCGCACCGCTCTCGGGCGTGCCCGGCCCGAACCCGCAGATCTCCACGTAGCTGCAGAGCCCGATGCCGATCTGGACGCGCTCGTCCGCCCGCCGTCGGGCCGCCTGCTCCGCTCGGACCTCGTCGTAGGCCACCATGGCGAGTGCCCGGTCGAGCGCCGTCGCGTAGTCCCCGGAGTCGTAGGTCAGCCCGGCGACGTTGGTGAAGGGGAACTCCTGCGGTGCGGGCATGTTGCGACGACGCACCTCGGCGGGATCGAGCCCCAGTTCTGCGGCCAGGTCCTCGATCG
>SKNP01000043.1 GCA_007120485.1 Nitriliruptoraceae bacterium | reverse complement strand
CTGCTCAGCGCGCTCGGCGCCGACGGCGGGCACCTGCCCTCCGACGTCGAGGTGGCGGGGGAGGTCCGCGGCGGAACCGGCCCGTGGCTGGCGGTGGCCGGGGCGGTGGTCACGCTGGTGGGCGCGGCCTGCGCGAGGGACGCCTGAGGGGCGCCGGGTCGCCGAGCGGCACGCACTAGCCTCGACCCCGTCCTGCCCACCCCACCCAGGCTGCGAGGTCACCCGTGCGGCCCACCCGCCTCCACCGCCGGCTCGCCGGCCGGCGGACCTAGACCGCCACCATGGACCCTTCGGACGATCCCACCGGTGCGCGGGTGCTCGGCGTCGACGTCGGCGGCACCTTCACCGATCTGGTCCTGGCCAGCGGCGACGGCACCGAGGTGGCCAAGGTCCCCTCGACCCCCGACGACCAGGCCGCCGGCGTCCTGGCCGGGATCGAGCGGTTGGACGCCGACGTCCGACAGCTGACCCGGTTCGCGCACGGCACCACCGTGGCGACCAACACGGTGCTCGAGCGCGACGGCGCCCGGACCGTGCTGATCACCACCGCGGGCTTCCGCGACCTGCTGGCCATCGGTCGTCAGGACCGCCCCCACCTCTACCGGCTCGACGCCCGCCGGCCGGACCCGGTGGTCGGCAGCGACGCGGTCGTCGAAGCCCACGAGCGTGTCGGCGCGGACGGGCAGGTGGTCACCGACCTGACCGACGCGGAGGTCGACCGCGTCGTCGCCGAGGTCCGCGCGCTCGAACCGGAGGCCGTCGCGATCGCGTTGCTGTTCGGCTTCCTCCGCTCCGACCACGAGGAGCAGCTGGCCGCCGCGATGGAGGACCTGGGCGTCCCCGTGACCGTTGCCAGCCGGCTGCTCCCGGTCCTGCGCGAGGTCGAGCGCACCTCCACCGTCGCGCTGAACGCCTACGTCGCCCCACGGTTGGACCGCTACCTGGGCTCGTTGGCGGGCCAGCTCCGTGCTGCGGGGCTGCGTCCGGCCGTCGAGGTGATGCGGTCGGGCGGTGGCACGTTCACCGCGGAGGTCGCTGCGCGCGAACCGGTGCACACCCTGCTGTCCGGCCCGGCTGCGGGTGCCTGGGGCGCGGCAGCGCTCGGACGCGCCGCCGGCATCGCGGACCTGATCGCTGCGGACGTCGGGGGCACCTCGACGGACGTCACGCTCATCGCCGACGGCCGGCCGACGACCACCACCGACGGAGCGATCGACCAGCTGCCGTTCGCGGTCACTACGACCGACATCCACACGATCGGGGCCGGCGGTGGATCGCTGGCCTGGGCCGACGCCGGTGGAGCGCTGCGGGTCGGGCCGCGGTCGGCCGGCGCCGTGCCGGGCCCGGCGTGCTACGGGCAGGGCGGGACCGAACCGACCGTCACCGACGCCAACCTGGTCCTCGGGCGGCTCGACCCGGACGTGCAGCTCGGCGGGTCGATGCCGCTGCGCGCCGAACTCGCCCACGAGGCGGTGGGTCGGCTGGCGGCGTCGCTCGGCCTCGAACCGTCGACGTGCGCGGAGGGGATCGTCCGGGTCACCGACGCCCAGATGGCCAAGGCGCTGCGGGTGGTATCGGTCGAGCGTGGCCGCGACCCCCGACGCTTCGCGCTGGTGCCGTTCGGTGGCGCCGGACCGCTCCACCAGGCGGCGCTGGCCGCCGCGCTCGGCTGCCCACAGGTCCTGGTGCCGCCGAACCCCGGTGTCCTGTCGGCCCAGGGGCTGCTGGCCGCACCGGTGACCGTCGACCGCGCCCAGAGCCGGCTCACCTCGGCGGACCGGCTGGAACGCGACCAGCTGGCCACCGGGTTCGAGGAGCTGGCCGTCGGCGCTCGGTCGGTGCTGACCGAGCAGGGCGTCGAGGTCGCCGCGGAACGACGGACCGCGGATCTGCGCTACCGCGGGCAGGCCTTCGAGTTGGAGGTCCCGGCCGAGCTCGAACCCGCGGACCTCGTCGACACCTTCCACACCGCGCACGCCGAGCGGTACGGCTACGACCAGCGGGGCGAGGACGTCGAACTGGTCACCCTGCGGGTGCGGGTGGAGGGTCCGGCGCCGGAGCTGCCGTTGCCGCGCCGGACCGGTGGTGGCGGGGTGGACCAGGCACGGCTCGCCGACCACGAGGTCCGGGTCGACGGCGACGTGGTGCGAGCCGCTGTGGTGGACCGCGACCGGCTCGGGGCCGGTGCGGCGCTGCGCGGCCCGCTGGTGCTGCTCGGGGTGGATGCCTGCGTGTGGGTCGCCCCGTGGCAGGCCGGCGAGGTCGACGAGCACGGCATCCTCGTGCTCGAGGAGGCCGGATCGTGAGCGATGATCGGGCGGACGTGGGCGACGGCCACGACACGCACGATGCGAGCCGCGACGGCTCCCCGGACCCGGGGGCGGTGGACCCCATCACCCTCGAGGTGGTGCGCAACGCGCTGATCGGCATCGCCGAGGAGGCCGGGGCCGCGCTGCGCCGGACCGCCTACTCCCCCAACATCAAGGAACGTGTCGACTGCTCGACGGCGGTGTTCGACGCCCACGGGCGGATGGTCGCCCAGGCCGAGCACATCCCCGTGCACCTCGGCTCCATGCCGCTGTCGGTGGCGGCGGCACGTGGCGAGTTCACCGAACTCGACCCGGGCGATCAGGTGCTGGTCTCCGACGCGTTCGCCGGCGGCACCCACCTGCCGGACTGGACGCTGGTCGCACCGGTCCACGACGGCGAGGGACGCCTGCTGGGGTTCGCGGCCAACCGGGCCCACCACTCCGACGTCGGTGGCTCCGCTCCTGGCTCGATGCCGGCCGGCGCCACGGAGATCTTCGAGGAGGGGCTGCGGATCCCGCCGGTGAAGCTCGCGTCCGGCGGCGAGGAGCAACGTGACATCATCGCGCTGCTGCTGGCCAACACCCGGACGCCGCGCGAGCGTCTGGGCGACCTGCGTGCGCAGCTCGGCGCCAACCACCTGACGGCGACGCGGTTGTGCGAACTGGCCGACGACCTCGGCGTCCAGGGGTTGGCCGACGCGATGGCGGCGACGCTCGACCACGCCGAACAGCGGATCGTCCACGCGGTCGGGGCGCTGCCGGACGGGGTCTACGACGCCGAGGACGAGCTCGACGACGACGGCACGGGGATCGGGCCGATCCCGTTGCGCGCCCAGGTGACGATCGAGGGCGGGCACATCACCTGCGATCTGACCGGCTGCGCGGCGCAGGTCCCGGGCAGCGTCAACGCGCCTCGGGCGGTCACCCTGTCGGCAGCCGTGTACGCGCTGCGGGCGATCGCCGCCCCCGACCTGCCGGCCAACGACGGGGCGCTGCGGGCGCTGGAGCTGGTCACCACACCGGGCAGCGTCGTCGACGCGCTGGCCCCGGCGTCGGTCGCGGCTGGCAACGTGGAGACCTCGCAGCGGATCGTGGACGTGCTGCTGGCCGCGATCGGTCAGGCCGCGCCGGACCGGGTCGGGGCGCAGTCGCAGGGCACGATGAACAACACGCTGTTCGGGGGGATCGACGACCGGGACGGCGGCAGCGAGCCGTTCACCTACTACGAGACGCTCGCCGGGGGGATCGGCGCGGGGCCGTGGGGGCCGGGGGCCGACGGCACCCACTCGCACATGACCAACACCAAGAACACCCCGATCGAGGCCTTCGAGCTGGCCTACCCGCTCCGGGTCACCGAGTACCACCTGCGCGAGG
>SKNP01000166.1 GCA_007120485.1 Nitriliruptoraceae bacterium | reverse complement strand
CGCCCGGCGGACCCGCGATGTCCGGCCGACCCGCGCCCGCCGACGACGGCGCGCCCGCCAGCCGAGCTGCGACCTTCGGCCGCACCGCGTCCTTCGGCCGCACCGCGTCCTCGACCACCCCCCGTGCCAGGATCGTCGCGATCGACTTCGGCATGAAGCGCTCGATCGGCCACCACCTCACCGCCGCCGGCGCGCAGGTCCACGTCCTGCCGGCGTCGGCTACCCCGGACGAGGTCCGTGCGCTCGAACCCGACGGGCTGTTCCTATCCAACGGTCCGGGCGACCCGGCGATGGTCGAGCAGGGCACCGCGACGACGGCGGCGCTGCTCGGCGAGGTGCCGGTGTTCGGGATCTGCCTGGGCTCGCAACTGCTCGGCCGCGCGTTCGGGGCCGCCACCTACAAGCTCGCGTTCGGCCACCACGGCGTGAACCAGCCGGTGCTGCGCCGGGCCGACCGGGCCGTGGAGATCACCAGCCACAACCACGGCTTCGCGGTGCGGGCCAGCAGCCTCGGTGAACCCATCGACGACCACACCTTCCGCACCGCCGAGCACGGCACGGTCGAGGTCAGCCATGTCAACCTCAACGACGACGTGGTGGAGGGGCTGACCGCCCACGACCTTCGCGCCTTCAGCGTGCAGTACCACCCGGAGGCCGCCCCCGGCCCCTCCGATGCGCGCTACCTGTTCGAACGGTTCCTGTCGATGCTGGACCGCGAACGCGGGGAGGTCGCCTGATGCCCCGTCGCGAGGATCTCCGAGGTCGCCCCATGCCCCGCCACGACGATCGGAAGGCGGCCTGATGCCCTTCCGCGAGGATCTCCGAGGTCGCCTGATGCCCCGCCACGACGATCGGAAGGCGGCCTGATGCCCCGCCGCGAGGATCTGCACAGCGTCCTGGTGCTCGGGTCCGGGCCGATCGTCATCGGCCAGGCCTGCGAGTTCGACTACTCCGGTACGCAGGCCTGCAAGGTCCTGCGTGAGGAGGGCCTGCGGGTCATCCTGGTCAACTCCAACCCGGCCACGATCATGACCGACCCCTCGGTCGCCGACGCCACCTACGTGGAGCCGCTGACCGTCGACGTCGTCCGCTCGGTGATCGAGCGCGAGCGTCCGGATGCCCTGCTGCCGACCCTGGGTGGCCAGACCGCGCTCAACCTCGCCGTTGATCTGCAGGCGGCCGGGGTGCTCGAGGAGTTCGACGTCGAGGTGCTGGGTGCCGACCTCGAGGCGATCCAGACCGCCGAGGACCGCCAGCGGTTCAAGGACGCGATGGACGGCATCGGGCTCGAGAGCCCCCGATCGACGTACGTGAAGCACGAGGCCGACGCGTACGCAGCGGCGGAGGAGTACGGCTACCCGGTCGTGCTGCGACCGTCGTACACGTTGGGCGGCAAGGGCGGCGGGATCGCCTACGACGAGGCCGAGCTGACCCGGATGATCCACCAGGGGCTGGCCGACTCGCCGGTGCACGAGGTGCTGGTCGAGGAGTCGGTGGTCGGCTGGAAGGAGTACGAGCTCGAGGTGATGCGCGACACCCGGGACAACTGCGTCGTGGTGTGCGGAATCGAGAACCTCGACGCGATGGGGGTGCACACCGGTGACTCGATCACGGTGGCGCCGGCCATGACGCTGTCCGACCGGGAGTACCAGCGGCTGCGCGACGCGGCGTTCGCGGTGCTGCGGCGCATCGGGGTGGAGACCGGTGGCTCCAACGTGCAGTTCGCGGTGGATCCGGCGACCGGGCGGCAGGTCGTGATCGAGATGAACCCGCGGGTGTCGCGCTCGTCCGCGCTGGCCAGCAAGGCCACCGGGTTCCCGATCGCCAAGATCGCCGCGAAGCTGGCGATCGGCTACACGCTGGACGAGATCCCCAACGACATCACCCGCGAGACGTTCGCCGCGTTCGAACCGTCGATCGACTACGTGGTCACCAAGGTGCCGCGGTTCACGTTCGAGAAGTTCCCCGGCAGCGACGACACGCTCACCACCCGCATGAAGTCGGTCGGCGAGGTGATGGCGTTCGGCCGCACCTTCAAGGAGTCGCTGAACAAGGCGTTGCGCTCGCTGGAGGACGGCACGGTCGGGTTCGGGGCGGGTGCGCCGCTCGACGTGGACGACGACGACCTGGTCGCCCGGCTGGTGCGTCCGACGGCCGAGCGGCTCGACGCCGTCGACGAGGCCTTGACCCGCGGCTGGAACGTGGAGCGGGTGGCCCAGCTGACCGGCTACGACCCGTGGTTCGTCGACCAGTTGCTCCAGCTGGTGGAGCGCCGACGCGAGCTGCGGGCCTGCGAGCATCTGGCGGCGCTCCCGGACGACCTGCTGCATGCCGCCAAGGCCGACGGGTTCGCCGACGCGCACATCGCCGAGCTGCTGCGCACCTCGGAAGCGTCTGTGCGAGCCCGTCGCCACGCTGCGGGGCTGCGACCGGTGTACAAGACGGTGGACACCTGCGCGGCGGAGTTCGCCGCCTACACCCCCTACCACTACGGCACCTACGAGACGCAGGACGAGGTGATCGACAGCGATCGTCCGCGGGTGATCGTGCTCGGCTCCGGGCCGAACCGGATCGGGCAGGGGGTGGAGTTCGACTACTGCTGCGTCCACGCGGTGCTCGCGCTGTCCGAGGCCGGCTACGAGACCGTGATGGTCAACTGCAACCCGGAGACGGTCTCGACCGACTACGACACCGCCGACCGCCTGTACTTCGAACCGTTGACCCTCGAGGACGTGCTGGAGGTCTGCCACCGCGAGCAGCCCGTCGGCGTGCTCGTCCAGCTCGGCGGCCAGACCCCGCTGAAGCTCGCCCGCGGGCTGGAAGCCGCCGGGGTGCCGGTGTGGGGCACAGCACCGGACGCGATCGACGAAGCCGAGGACCGGGGACGGTTCGGTGCGCTGATGCGCGCGTTGGACGTGGCGATGCCGCCCGGCGGCGTGGCGCGGTCGGTCGACGAGGCCGGCGAGATCGCCCGGCGGGTCGGCTACCCGGTGCTCGTCCGTCCCTCGTACGTGCTCGGCGGGCGGGCCATGCAGGTCGTCGATGACGACGCGGCCCTGGCGCACTACCTCGACGACACGCTGGTGCAGGCCGGCCTGCTGCAACCCGAGGACGGCGAGGTGGATCGTGGACGCGCTGCCGGCGGGTTCCCGCCGATCCTGCTCGACCGGTTCCTGGACGGCGCGATCGAGGTCGACGTCGACGCGGTGTTCGACGGTGAGGAGCTGTTCGTCGGCGGGGTGCTCGAACACATCGAGGAGGCCGGGGTCCACTCGGGCGACTCGGCGTGCACGCTGCCGCCGTTGACGCTCGGGCGCGGGCAGGAGCAGCGCATCCGCGAGGTCACCGAAGGCATCGCGCGGGGGCTGGCGGTCCGGGGGTTGCTGAACGTCCAGTTCGCCTACAAGGACGACGTCCTGTGGTGCATCGAGGCCAACCCACGGGCGTCGCGGACGGTGCCGTTCACCTCCAAGGCGACCGGCGTGCCGCTGGCCAAGGTGGCCGCGCGGGTGATGGCGGGGGAGTCGCTGGCGGACCTGCGTGTCGAGGGGCTCGTGCCGCGGTTCGATGCGGTGGCGGGGCCGCGACCGCCGCACGTGGCGGTCAAGGAGGCCGTGCTGCCGTTCGACCGGTTCCCCGGGGTGGACGCGCTGCTCGGCCCGGAGATGCGCTCCACCGGCGAGG
>SKNP01000418.1 GCA_007120485.1 Nitriliruptoraceae bacterium | reverse complement strand
GTGGTGGTGGCGCACCGCTTGCGCTGGCGCTGGCGGACGCCGCATCCGGTGGGGCTGCCTCGACGGGCCCCAGATGCTGGTCCGCGCTGCGGCTCGCATCCGGTGGCCGGTTGAACCGCACGGTCTCCCGCCCGTCCGCGGCCGCGGTCTGGCCGGGCTCCACGGAGGGATCCACGGCATCAGGCGAGCCCCCAAGGTGCTCGTTGGGTCCCTGGCTCACGGTTCGTTCTCCTCCGTGGATCCGTCCGCAGCGTCGGCGGATCAGTCGTCGTCGGTCGCTTCACGGATCTCGAAGGTGTAGGTGGCGCGGCCACCGCTGACGGCGAGGTGCATCTCGTCCCCCTCCTCAGCCTCGAAGCTGAAGGAATCCGTCACCCCGGAGCTGAGGCGCAGGAGCCTGCCGGCTCGCTCACCGGAGGAGTCGTACACCTCGAAGCTGACGCTCCCGTCGCTCCCATCTTCGCTCGTGACGGCGATCTCGACGTCCTCGGACGGCGCCTCGAACTGGTACCAGTCCTCCTCATCGTGGTCCCCGACGTCCCCGGTCAGTTCCTCACCGGTTGCCACCTCACGGGCATCCGCTCGCTCATCCCCGGCATCGCCCGCTTCGCCGGCGTCGGACTGCTCCTCGAAGTCGACGAGGAACGCGTAGTCCCCCGTTCCCCCGGTCACCTCGACCCGGAGCTCGCCGTCGTCCTCGCCGCTGAACAGATGGGAGTAGGCCGTCGTATCGCCATCGCTCAGCCGCAGGTCACGGAAGATGCGATCGTTCTCGTAGACCACCTCGAAGGAGATCGAACCATCGGCGTCGCCAGCCACCTCGGCGTCGAACTGGAGCACCGACCCAGGTTCGATGTCGAGCAAGAACACATCGCCCTCGTCCTCGTCGCCGACCAGCCCTTCGACCCGCTGACCGGCCTCGATCCCGAAGGCCGTCGAGGCGTCGTCGCCTGCGGAGCCCTCCTGGCCGGCGTCCTGCTGGACCTCGACCTCGACCTCGAAGTCGTAGGCCGCCGGCCCGCCGCTGAACATCAGCTCGAACTCGCGGCCGCCGTCGTGGCCGAGGATGTAGGTCTCCTCCTCCGAGCCACCGGGGTTGATCCGGTTCATCCGCATGATGCGATCGCCCTCGGAGACCAGCTCCGCCGTCACGTTCGAGTCGCTCTCGCGGTCGTTCTCGACCCGCAACGTCACGATCGCGCCGTCAGGCACATCAACCAGATAGCGAGCTTCGGGGCGCTCGTCGGCGAGCACGTCCTCGTACTCGGTGTTGAGCTCGATCTCCTCGCCGTCGACGAGGTCGGTCGTACCGGCGGACCGGTCGAGGTCACCGAGCGACCCGGCCGGTCGGTTGAACAGCTCGCCGGTCTCGATGTCCTCGAGTTGGAACTCCGCGACGGGTTCGGGGGCTTCGCCGATGACCACGACCTGGTCCCGGTCGAAGCCGTCCCACTCGGATCCACCGACGGACTCGTCCTCCGTCGGCTGGGCTTCGCGCAGTGGGCTGCCGCTGTAGCAGTTCACCCGCGGGACACCCCGTTCGTCGACCATCACCGCGCTACCACGCTGGAGCACGGACTCGCGTGGGACCGCTTCTCCGTCGTCGAACCCGTGGCTGACCACGCGGGTGTCGGAACTGAGGTTGACCGGGGTCAGCCCGTCGACGTAGGCCGGGATGTCGTCGGGCGCGATCTCCAGGGCCGCGGCCCAAGCATCGGCCCGTTCAGCCTCCGCCCCGAGGAACTCGACCAGCAGCTCCGGGTCACAGGACGCCTCGTCCAGCGATCCTCCGTACACGCCGGGCACCGACCCATCGGCAGCCGTGTAGCCGGCCAACTGGGTCGTCGCCTCGTCGTCATGCACGCTGGAGCCCGATGCGTAATCCAGGAGGCTCCCGGCCGGCTCCTCCGCGACCGGCTCGGTGAAGGCATCGTCGCCGGACTCGCCGATGGGCTCGAGGACGACGTCGGCCGCGGCCTCGTCTCCGCCGAAGATCGTCCAGGCACCGAACGCCCCGGCGGTCAGGAGCAACACGAGTCCCACGATCAGGATGGCGCGACCGGCACCGCCCTTCTTCCCCTCGTCGGGTGGCGGCCCACCCGGCGGCGGACCTCCCGGCGGCTGCCCACCAGGCGGCGGCCCACCAGGCGGCGGCCCACCAGGCGGCGGACCTCCTGGAGGCTGCCCACCCGGCGGCGGACCTCCTGGAGGCTGCCCTCCCGGGGGTGGACCTCCTGGAGGCTGCCCTCCCGGGGGTGGACCTCCCGGCGGTGGACCGCCGGGTGGCGGCGCCCCCGGCGCCGACGACGCCTGCGGAACGGTCGGATCGGCCGTCGCGTTCGTCACGCCCGACGACGGCGCTGCCGAGGTGGGATCGTCCGACGGCGGGCCGGTAGGAGACGGCTGACCGCTGACGGCCACCGTCTGCGGAGCGGTCGACCCGCCGGCCGCCGGATCGGACGTGGGAGCCGGCGCCGCGCCCGAACCGGACGTCGGATCGGCGGCGCCAGCACCGCCTCCGACGGGGTCTGGTTCCCCCGCCCCGTCGGTCCCGGACATGGCCTCCGGATGGAGTTCCGGTGGGTAGTAGCGCCCATCGGACGCCTGCCACCAACCCTCCCCCTGCGGTGTCTCGCTGCCCTGCGATGTACCGGTCATGCTCGCCCCTCGAACCTGTGCGTCAACGTCGGGCGGGGCGCGACGCCGAGGCCCGGAGATGCCCGATCCCCAACGACGGCACGCTCCCCACCGCCGGCACGACGACGCTATCGCTCCGAACCGGCCGTTGACGTCAGGACCACCTCCCGAAGCGAGCGCGCTGAGCGAACCTGTTGCGTCGCTCACCGGACGACGGGGCCGGGCCGGGCCGGCCTACCTCCGACCTCATCCCCGCCGTGGCGTCTCGTACACGAACGTCCGCTGACCGACGGCAGCGCGCGCACCGGGTGGCAGCGTCCGCGGCTGCTCGGGAGGAACCGGTTCCCAGCCGTCACCTCTCGCGTTGAGGACATGCGTGCCGTTGGTCGACCCGCGGTCGATCAGTTGGACGTCCCACCCCTCCAAGCGGATCTCCGCATGGATGCGGGACACGCTCATCTTCGGGTCCTCGAGGGTGAGCGGTCGTGCCTGCTGTTGCTGCACCAACTCATCGATCTCCGGCTCGCGGCCGAGGATGTACCGCCCGTCGAGGGTGAACGTCGAGCCGTCGTCGAAGACCAACACGCCCAGTGGCGGTCGCGGCCGACGAACGATGTTGTGCGTGGCATGCACCATCGAGATGCCGCAGGACGAGCAGTACGCCGCTTCGGTGCTGTTGAAGTGCTGGCGTGAGCACAGGATGCCGTCGACGAGTTCCGGCTCCGGTTCCCCCGGAGACGTCTCCGGCTCGGGTTCGGGTGCCTCCGGGGTCTCGACCGGCAGGGGCTCCCGCAAAGACGCACGGTCGGGGGTCAGCTCGAACGACTCGAACTCCGCGACCGACGCCTGCGTCGGTTCGTCCTCCACAGGGGGCGCAGGCTCGGTAGCTGGCTGGTCACCGGGAGGCTGGGGCACGTCCGGCATCGCCGGGGTCGGCTCCGTCGGCGGCTCGACCGCCGCCTCCGAGACCGGCGGTGGTGCCGGTGTCGGCTCCGGCGCGGATCGTGGCTCCGCCGCGGGCTGCGGCGCGGGCTCCGGCGCGGATCGTG